>DATKTT010000108.1:0-2739 GCA_035530955.1 Williamwhitmania sp.
CGCTCCACTTATCCATACCAATTTCTGGAAAAAAGGTATCGGCCTCATAATCCTTCCAAACACGGGTAAGGTAAATTCTGTCAACTAGGTGGAGTGCTTGCCCATAAATTTCTCCTCCTCCAATAACAAAAGCCTCATCACTCTGAACCATTTGCAGTGCCTCCGCCAGCGAAGAAGCATGCAAAACGCCTTGGTGGTTAATGGGATTATGTGAGATTACAATATTTTGGCGGTTTGGCAGTGGCTTTCCTATGGACTCAAAGGTCTTACGCCCCATGATTACGGCATGACCTGTGGTTATGGCCTTAAAGTGCTTTAAATCGGCAGAAATATGCCACAACAACTGATTTTTAAGACCAATTGCCCCTTTATTCCCAACTGCTACAATAATTGAAACCATCAGTTAAACGGCGATATCGGCCTTGATGACCGGATGGGACTCGTATCCTTCAATGGTAATATCCTCGTAACGAAAATCGAAAATGCTCTTTACATCAGGGTTAAGGTTTAGCGTTGGCAAAGGTTTTGGTTCACGACTTAGCTGCAGCTTAACCTGTTCAAAATGGTTGAGGTAGATGTGGGTATCGCCAATCGAATGAACAAATTCACCAGGCGCATAGCCAGTAACCTGCGCCATCATGTGCGTTAGCAAGGCGTAGGAGGCAATGTTGAATGGAACCCCTAAAAACACATCGGCACTTCGCTGATAGAGATGGCAGGAGAGCTTGCCGTCGGCCACGTAAAACTGAAACAGCACATGGCAAGGCGGAAGTGCCATATTTTCAAGCTCGGCAACATTCCAAGCGCTCACAATATGCCGTCGCGAATCGGGATTGTTTTTTAAGCTATTTACAACTCCAGCAATTTGGTCGTATGTTTTTCCATCGGGTCCGGGCCAAGAGCGCCATTGGTAACCGTAAATGTGGCCCAAATCGCCCGACTCATCGGCCCACTCATCCCAAATGGTCACCTTATGCTGATTGAGATAGGCAACATTGGTTTCGCCCTTTAAAAACCAGAGCAGTTCATGAATTATGCTTTTCATGTGAACCTTCTTGGTGGTAACGAGCGGAAAACCATCCTGAAGGTTAAACCGCATTTGGTAGCCAAACACGCTCTTAGTACCAGTGCCGGTACGATCGCCCTTAACTACTCCGTTTTCTACAATATGGTCCAGTAATGACAAGTATTGTTTCATGGGTTATTCATTTTTCTAATCAACAAAGTGCAAAATTGGTCCGTCAATTTAATGAAAACTTCGATTATGATACTTTACAAACCTCACGGTCCACACTGCCACTCCAGCAAGAATCAATCGAGGGAAAAGCAGCCAGGCGGCAGGAGCACCTATGGCCACAAACAGCAGAACATCCTCGAGGTTGCTGTGCGAAATGGCCACATGGTAGTTTAGCAAGTCGGCCTCCTCGCGAGATAGTCGTCCAGCAGAGGTCTCTTCCATCATTACAGCCGAGCCGTAAGCAAGACCAAGAACATTGGCAACCAACCATAGAAAGGTGGTGTTGGCCGGAAGCCCAAACGGTCGGAGGATAGGTTTTAGCCCTTTCGAAAGAAGTGCTAAAATACCAAATGCCTGCAGTATGCGTTGCAAAATCATCAACAACGATACCAGCACAATTATTTTTAGTGCCAAATATGCCGAACTTGATATCCATTCCGTCAATGCAGCCTTCAGGGTTACACCCTCGCCACTTGAAATCAGAGAGGAGGAAACACCCACCGAAGCGGGTACCATTAAGTTAAGTAAAAAACCAGCCAGAAGGCTTACCCCCAGTCGTAGCACCAACATTTCACCTACACGTGATCCAGTTTTTCGCTGAACAGCCGTCTCCACAATGAGGTTATGGGAGATGAGACACATAACGGCCAGTATGGTTATCTCTCTTCCGGTAAGCGGAAGCGTGCTAATTACTGCAATGGCTGAGTAAATATTAAGGAATATGGCGCTGAGGTAGGCCAAAACAGCCTCACCAGGTAAGCCAAAGTTAGAAAACAGTGGAGAAAGAAGTCGCGATAATATCTCAAGAACTCCAAAATATTTTAGCAACGTCACCGCCAACGAAACTGGGATAATCAGTTTTATTAGCCACCACCCAGTTTTTAGGGCTACAGGGATGGCCTCTGTAACTGCATTGCGTATTTTCCCGAGAACTGATGTTGCGTCTGTTTTTATTGCCAGCTTAAATGCTCTCATCCAAACGGTATTTCTTCATTTCAAATTTTTCACCATCAAAAACTCCGTAGGTGAAGTTCACAATCCAATCGCCAAGAACAACTAGGGTGGCCGAACTGTCTTTCAAGGGCATGAATGCCAAAGCATGGCGATGGCCATACACGAAAAAATCGAAATGCTCATGCTCTAATATCTGGTTGGAATAGATATAGAGATCCTCGTTTTCACCTTGAAAATCATTAAATATTGCCTTTGCATAGCGGCTGTTATATGACCAGCGTTGGCCAAACCACATGGCCAAATTTGGATGAAGACGAGCAAACAACCACTGCAGCGATTTTCTGGTGAAAACCCACTTTAGCAACTTATAGCCTTTGTCGCCAGGGCCGAGGCCATCGCCATGTGCAATGTAGAACCGCTTCCCAAAGCGCTCAATGGCCAGCGGTCCGCGATGCATCTCAACCCCAATTTCTGTGGGAAGATAGTCGAAGGCCCATATATCGTGATTGCCAGTAAAAAAGTGAACGGGAATGCCACTATCGGTAAGC
>DATKTT010000109.1:0-6116 GCA_035530955.1 Williamwhitmania sp.
ATCATTATTAAAGAGGGGTTTTACATTTATAAAATTTTGAGTAGGTTTGTGTTTACCTGCAAAACTAGCAATAGAAAAAATGAAAGAGGTAGAAATTTCAGTAAAATTTTTCGAATACGAAAACTTAACCGAGTTAACGCCGGAATATCAGGTTCTTGTCGAAAAGGCAAAAACAGTTGCCTTAAAAGCTTATGCCCCATATTCCAAGTTTAAAGTTGGAGCGGCGGTATTGCTCGCAGATGGAACTATAGTCACTGGCAATAATCAGGAAAACGTGGCCTATCCATCAGGACTTTGCGCCGAACGTGTTGCCATTTTTCAGGCCAACGCACTTTATCCCGACCAACCCGTTAAGGCCATTGCCATTAGCTCTATGTACAAGGGAATCTACAATGAAAATCCAGTGTATCCATGTGGCGCCTGCCGGCAAGTGTTGCTCGAAACACAAAATCGCTACAACGCGCCCATCGAGGTAATCATGCACGGAACCAATGCTATCCAACGCGTTTCAAATATAAAGTCCTTGCTGCCATTAAGCTTCGACTTTAACTTAATAAGCGAAGATTAATAAGTTGAAAGTATCTTTTTGAACTGAGCGTTGGGGAAAATTCCGTCGGCATCTTCGCTCATTTCGGGGAGAATTCTTTCTACAAAATACATATTCAGATTGCCAATATTCTTTAATGGCATTTCACCTCTCGGAATGCAAACAAAGTAATCCTTAACTTTTTCGTAGGTGGTTTCCGAAATGTTTATTTTCCCGGGAATGGAAGCTTCCTGCATCCTGCTAGCCACATTCACGGTATCACCCCAAATATCATAGGCAAATTTCTTTCGCCCAATAACCCCGGCAATTACCTCGCCAGAATGGATGCCAATTCGGATAGACCAAGGCATTTTTCCCTGTTCAATATCAGCGGCAACCAAATCCTGCACATATTTTTTTATCTCCAGGGCCGCTAAAACTGTATCGAAGGCATGTGATTTATTGGTTCTAGGCAAACCGCCAGCACACATATAGGCATCGCCAATTGTTTTTATTTTTTCCAAGAAGTGACCATCGCCAATATCCTCAAACCTTTGGAAGTACTGATCAAGAATTTCGATGAGCTGCAGCGTATCGTATGTTCTAGTTAAGTTGGAAAAACCTACAAAGTCGGTAAAAAGTACTGAGGCATCTTTAAATGCTTTTGGCTTTGCAACCCCCTTTTTGGTGAGCTGCCGCGCAATTTCCATGGGGAGAATATTCTGGAGCAACTCCTCCGATTTCTTTTTTTCATCCTCAATGAATTGCTTTTGCTGTTCAATTTCTGCTCGTTGGTGCTCAAGAAGTTTATTAGCCTCAGTAATATGAGCGTGTTTTACTTCAAGTTCTCTTTCAACGAGTTTTAAATCAGAAACATCAGTTTCAATGCAAATGATCTTAAAGAAATTACCCCAGTGATCATAAACGGGTGACAGGGAGGTTTGAATATCCTTCACCGTGCCGTCCTCCATGCGCCAAGTGTTAAAGTAGGTAACATACTCTCCTTTTTCCTTGCATCGGAGAAAGGCAGCAACCGTTTCGGGTGAAAGTTCTTTAGAAAAGAGATTTCCGCCAAAGCGTGTTTTGAACTCCTCAAGGTTGCAACCATACAATTTTTCAAAGCCCCCATTTACCCATTCAATGGAACCCTTAGCATTTACCATTAACACTGAATTTCCAGCGTTGGTGGCTGCGGCGGCAAAATCGTTTAGCCGTTGCGAGGCCGCCCTCAACTCTTTAATATCAATAGCATTCCTAAGTTGGGCCTGAAGGCGAGGAATAAACTCGATGGGGTCAATCGGTTTGCGAAAAAAAACGTTGGTTCCCAGCTCCAAGGCTAAGCGAACTGTGTCTGGGTCAAGAAAGTCGTGAAACAGAAAAACTGGTATATTCTGGGTAAATTCGCTATTTTTCAGACTTCTAATCACAGAATATCCCCCCATGCCATTAAAATGGTTGTCGACCATCACGGCCAATGGCTGATTCTCTATGGCCGAGAGCAAAGCATCCTCACCTCGGCTGCAAAGATTGATTTCATACTGCTTGAAATTAGCGCTTAGTAGTGTCTTGAGCTGCTTTAAGCTCTCTACATCTGACTCGAAAACAAGCAGCAGCTTTTCCATGACACTGGCTCAAAAAATTACAATCACAACCATTGGTAAACTCTTAAATTTACTCAAATTGTGAAGCAAAAAGCAGGAATATTTACTTCAAATACCTCGTTTTTGAGTTATGGTTTAATCGCTTTGACAAACTCACCCCAAAGAGTGTCGAACGGCACGGGTGCATTGATGGTCACAAGTTCTTTCTTTACTGGATGCTCAAACTCTAGCTGGCGAGAGTGAAGGCAGATGCCTCCATCAGGGTTGGAGCGCGGAAATCCATACTTCAAGTCACCCTTAATTGGGCATCCAATTTTTGATAGTTGACATCTAATTTGATGGTGCCTGCCCGTTAAAAGATCTATCTCTAAAAACACATAGTTAACCGACTGCCCAACCACTCGGTAGGTCAAGCGAGCTTCCTTTGCATCGTTGCGGGTATAGAGGTGCGCAACAGTTTTATTCTTGTTAGTATCGCGTACTAAATAATGCACTAAGAGTTCCGTGGCAGCGGGTGGCCTGTTTTTTACTATTGCCCAGTAGGTCTTCTTAATTGTACCCTCTTTAAACAGTGCATTGATGCGGGTTAGGGCTTTGCTCGTTTTTGCAAACAAAACAACGCCACTTACTGGTCTATCGATGCGATGGGTAACTCCAAGAAAAACATTTCCTGGCTTATTGTCCCGATTTTTAATAAAAGTTTTCAGCTCATCTTCCAGAGCTAGGTCCCCAGACGGATCAGCTTGCACAAGTTGTCCAGCCTTCTTATTCACCGCAATAATATGGTTATCCTCCCATATAATATCCTCTGCAGAAAAGGCCATCTAGTATTGCTCCTTTTCGTTAGGGAAATCATTGCTCTTCACATCTTGGATGTAGTTCCGGAACGCTCCTTGCATTTCTGCAAAAAGGTTGTGGTAACGGCGTAGAAAGCGTGGCGAAAATTCCTGTGTAATACCAAGCATATCGTGTGTTACTAGCACTTGTCCATCCACATTACCACCTGCCCCTATACCAATTACGGGAATCTTAAGTTCCAGTGCCACCCTCTCCGCAAGAGCAGCAGGAATTTTCTCAAGAACAAGGGCAAAGCACCCTGCCACCTCAAGAAGGTGTGCGTCGCTTAACAACTTCTCCGCTTCAGCCTCCTCCTTTGCCCGCACCGCATAGGTTCCAAACTTATGAATTGATTGAGGCGTTAAGCCAAGGTGTCCCATAATAGGTATTCCTGCCGACAAGATTCTAGTGACCGATTCAATAACCTCACTGCCGCCCTCGAGCTTAACAGCATCGGCAGCGCTCTCCTTCATAATTCGAATACTTGAGGCCAAGGCCTCCTTAGAGTTTCCCTGATATGTTCCAAAGGGTAAATCAACTACAACCAGAGCTCTCTTCACGGCTCTAACTACTCCAGATGCATGGTAAATCATCTGATCGAGGGTTATTGGCAAGGTAGATATGTGCCCTGCCATAACGTTGGAAGCGGAATCGCCAACCAGCACTACGTCAATACCTGACTCATCGAGAATACGGGCCATGGAATAATCGTATGCAGTAAGCATGGCGATTCTTTCACCACGCAACTTCATCTCCTGAAGAACGTGGGTGGTTACAACACGAACTTTTCCTTCTAATGACATACGCTACATGTAATAAGTTCACCTGCTTTACTGCAGGAGAATTGCAACGGCAAAGCTACAAAGAATAAGAATAATGCCAAAACGCACATTATGCCCCTGAAAGGCTGACCAAAAACTGACGTATTGTCACCATGTGCAGCCGTAGATGGATCACTTTATGGCTCATTCTCTGACATCAGTAAATTATTCTTGTCATATCAGCCCAATGGCACAATGATTGTAAAATGATGGGTAATAACAAAAGGTATAAACATAAAATAGTAAAGAAAATGGGTAAAATTATTGGTATAGACCTCGGGACAACCAACTCCTGCGTTGCTGTAATGGAGGGTAACGAGCCAGTGGTTATTCCAAACAGCGAGGGAAAGCGCACCACTCCCTCGATGGTTGCATTTGTTGAAAATGGTGAACGAAAAATAGGCGATCCTGCGAAACGCCAAGCCATAACGAATCCGAAGAAAACAATCTTCTCCATAAAAAGATTTATGGGGGAAACTTTCGACAAAGTTCAAAAGGAGATCAATCGTGTTTCCTACGTGGTAGTAAAAGGTGAAAACAACACCCCTCGCGTTCAAATTGACGACAGAAAATACTCGCCTCAGGAAATTTCAGCAATGATTCTTCAAAAAATGAAGAAAACGGCAGAAGATTATCTTGGACAGGAGGTTACAGAAGCCGTAATCACGGTGCCAGCATACTTCAGCGATTCTCAACGTCAGGCAACTAAGGAGGCTGGTGAAATTTCGGGGCTTAAGGTTCGTCGTATTATTAACGAACCAACTGCCGCTGCACTTGCCTATGGACTAGACAAGAAGGCCACCGATATGAAGATTGCTGTGTTCGACCTTGGTGGTGGAACCTTCGATATCTCCATTCTTGAGCTTGGAGAGGGCGTTTTTGAAGTTAGATCTACAAATGGCGATACTCACCTTGGCGGTGACGACTTCGACCACGTAATTATTGATTGGCTTGCTGAAAGTTTCCTGAAAGAAGAAGGGTTGGATTTAAGGAAGGATCCGATGGCATTGCAGCGCCTGAAAGAAGCTGCGGAAAAGGCAAAAATTGAACTTTCCAGCTCATCCTCCACCGAAATCAACTTGCCCTACATCATGCCGGTTGACGGAATACCAAAACACTTGGTTAAGACCCTCACCCGTGCTCAGTTTGAACAGCTGGCAGACAAACTTATCCATGCGACCATTGAGCCATGTAAGAAAGCTCTTTCCGATGCCGGGCTATCAACTTCTGAAATCAACGAAGTTATTCTTGTTGGTGGATCAACGCGAATTCCTGCTATTCAGCAGATTGTAGAGCAATTCTTTGGCAAAGCTCCGTCTAAGGGTGTAAACCCTGACGAGGTGGTTGCCGTTGGTGCTGCCATCCAGGGCGGCGTTCTTACCGGTGAGGTAAAGGATGTTCTCCTACTCGATGTTACACCGCTATCGCTTGGTATTGAAACCCTTGGTGGAGTTTTAACCAAACTAATAGAGTCGAACACGACCATACCAACTCGGAAATCGGAAACCTTTACTACGGCTGCCGATAACCAGCCGACTGTTGAAATTCACGTGCTGCAGGGAGAAAGACCAATGGCCAAGGACAACAAAACCATTGGAAGGTTCCATCTCGACGGCATCCCACCTGCCCAACGTGGCGTTCCGCAGGTAGAAGTTATTTTCGACATTGATGCAAATGGTATCCTCCACGTTACTGCCAAGGACAAGGGAACTGGCAAGGAGCAGAAGATTAGAATTGAAGCCTCCTCTGGATTGACCGACGACGAGATAAAGAAAATGAGAGAGGAAGCAAAAGCCAACGAAGAATCCGACAAGAAGGCTCGCGAAACGGTTGACAAGTTTAACGCTGCCGACAGCTTGATTTTCCAAACTGAGAAGCAGCTGAAAGAATTTGGCGACAAGTTGCCTGCTGACAAGAAGGCACCCATTGAGGCTGCCCTCAACGAGCTTAAAGAGGCCCACAAAAGCCAGAACATTGAAAGGCTCGATAAGGCATCAGAGGAGTTGAATACTCTTTGGCAAGCTGCTAGCGAAGATCTTTACAAGGCAAGCCAACAATCGTCACAGGGTTCTGGACCTGATGCCAACGCTGGTGAAAGCACTAGTGGTGGTCAAAAAGCAGGAAACGAAGAGGTGACTGACGTTGACTTTGAAGAAGTAAAGTAATTCTGCCATAAATAGTTAACAGACAAAAGGGTTCCCCAAAAAAGGAACCCTTTTGCTATTTGTAATACCTTTATTAAATTCGTAAAAACTACAACAGAATTTTACACCATGAAAAAACTTCTCTTCCTGCTGGTATCCACAGTAATATGCCATTCATTAACTTTTG
>DATKTT010000110.1:0-20750 GCA_035530955.1 Williamwhitmania sp.
GTAACCTATGTGGCAAACATTGGTGAACAGCTGCCCAACGCCGACGCCAAAGTTTTTGAGGTGACCATTAAAGTAAATGAGTATGATCCAATCCTTCGTCCGGCCATGACCACCGGTAACCTCATAGAGATAGCCAACTACAAGGATAAGCTCTTTCTGCCGCTTGAAGCCGTTCATGGTGCAACCGACAGCACAACGTTTGTATATACCACCAAGGGAAAGAAGAAAATTGTTATGGTTGGCCCAAAGAACGATACCCACATTGTTATCGATAAGGGATTGACAGAAGGGGAGGAGGTTTATCTTTCCATACCGGATGGTGCTGATAAATTTGAAGTGGAGAACAGTGAGCTCATACCACAAATCAAGGAGCGCATGAAAAAGGAGCAGCAGGATGAGGCGGTTCGCCAGCTGAATCTGCAGAAGCAGATGGAGGATAAGGATAAAGCGCGCAATGCTTTGAAGATAGGTGGAAAAGTGGGTAGAAAGAATGGTAATAAGTAAACCCGAAAGCGATGTTTAAAAAGGTTTACAAGCGATACGTCCACGATTTCCAAATAGCGGTTGATTCTATTTTGGCCAACAAGCTCCGGTCGTTTTTAACTGGGCTAGGAATTATTTTTGGAGTTGCAGCCGTTATTTCCATGCTGGCCATTGGCAATGGCGCCCGTCAGGAAATTTTGGAGCAGATAAAAATGGTTGGGGTGAACAATATTGTGGTTACTCCAGTGCTGAACGATGACGATAACCAGCAGCAAAACGTTTCTACCTCCGCAGGAAAGTCCGATTCCAAAAAATATTCCCCCGGCTTGACCCTTGCTGATGCCGAGGATATTAAGGCTGTTATCCCATCGATTAAGATTATTAGCCCTGAAATCATTGAAAATACGTTTGTGATTCAAAATGGGGTTCGCATCAATGCCAAGATTATTGGCGTTGCCCCTGCCTACTTCAACATTTACAACCTACCCCTAGAGCGTGGCAATATTTTTTCTGAATACCAGACCTCGCACGCTTTACCCGTATGCGTAATTGGTTCCAATGTGGCCGCAAAGCTATTCATTACCGTGGATCCGATTGGCCAGTGGCTCAAGTTTGGGAGTGTATGGCTCAAGGTGGTTGGGGTGCTTAAAAAGTCGGATGTGAGTGTTACCGCCTTTGCCAATGTGGGGGTGAATGTATACAACGACAACGTTTTTATCCCGGTTAATACCATGCTGAACCGCTATAAAAATAGGGCGCTCGTCAACATGAAGAAGTCAAACACCGTGATGTTTTTTGGCTTTGGAGCCGTTTCAGGTTCAAGCAATAATGGTGGAAAATCTAGCAACTATAACCAGCTGGATAAGCTGGTTATTCAGGTGGACAAAACAGAAGATTTAACTTCTACCGTTGAGGTTCTTTCACGAATGCTTCTGCGTCGGCATCAGGATGTGAACGATTTTGAGATTACCGTTCCCGAAATGTTGCTGAAACAGCAAAAACGCACCAAGGATGTGTTCAGCATCGTGCTGGGCGCCATAGCCTCCATTTCTCTAATTGTGGGTGGCATTGGAATTATGAACATCATGTTTGCCTCGGTAATGGAGCGAATTAAGGAGATTGGAACGCGGTTGGCCATTGGTGCTAAGAAGAAGGACATTGTGGTTCAGTTTCTTTCAGAGGCAGTGCTTATTAGCGTTACTGGAGGCTTCATTGGGGTTGTGCTGGGAATTGTGCTTTCTCTCCTCATTGCTCACTTTGCCGACATTCAAACCATAGTTTCCCCGCTCTCCATTTTTGTCGCTTTTGGTGTCTCGGCAGCAGTTGGCATTATTTTCGGATATTCTCCGGCGAAGAGGGCAGCGGAGAAAGATCCCATCGAATCGTTGAGGTATGAGTGACAATAAGTTTTTGAAAAAAGATAGAGTAATGAGTCCAAGTAAGATCTTATTTGTCTTGGCTGTAGCCTTTCCGCTTACTTCGATGGCTCAACAGCAACCAATGGTGGAGAACTATTCCTTGGCCGATGTTATTCATCTGGCCAAGGATCAATCGCCTGATGCTTTCAGAGCCAAGAACACCTTTCGGGCCAGCTACTGGGGCTATAGAACCTACAAGGCGGCATTTCTCCCTGCACTAAGTTTGAATGCAACCGTTCCAAATTTCAATAGAAGTATCATTAAGTATCAGTTGCCCGATGGAACCTACAGCTACATTGAGGAAAACTCCAACAGTGCGTATGCCGATATGAGCTTAAATCAGAATATTGGGCTCACAGGTGGTAACCTTTATATTTCCACCGACTTAATGCGTACCGATCAGCTGGGAAGCGATCGCTCCACTGCATACCTTACAACGCCTGTAATGATTGGCTTCAAGCAGCCAATTTCTGGATATAATTCGTTGCGTTGGCAACGGAAAATTGAGCCATTGAAGTATGAGGAGGCAAAGAGGAGGTATCTGCAGGACATGGAGGATGTTTCGATTAAAGCGGTTAACCTATTTTTCAACCTACTCATTGCCCAGCAGGAGTTGCAGGTGGCTGAGGTAAACAACGCCAACACCGATACGCTCTACAAAATTGCCAAGGGCCGATACAACATTGGCACCATTGCAGAGAACGACCTGTTGCAAATGGAGTTAAGTTCGCTTAATGCTGGAAAGGCGCTCAACGAGGCCAGAATTGATCTGGAGGTAAAGAAGTATCAGCTGCGCTCATTTCTAGGTTTCAACGACAATGTCAATATTCAACTTTCTCTTCCCGATGCACCAACGGTAAAGGAACTTAGTTTTACTGACGTGAAGGAGAAAGTGGGAGTTAACAACCCTGACTTGCTGTTGTACCAACGCCAACTTCTGGAATCTCAGGAGAAGGTTGCACAGGCACGATCGCAGCGTGGATTTCAGGCAAATTTGAGTGCCAGCTATGGCTTAACCCAGCAGGCACCGGAATGGTCAAACGCATACGTAAATCCGCAAAGCCAACAGCAGGTTACCCTTGGAGTGCAGGTTCCTATTCTCGACTGGGGGCTAGGGAAGGGAAAGGTAAAGATGGCGCAGTCCAACATGGAGCTTGTTCGTATCAACGTGCAGCAATCAATTGTTGACTTCGACCAGCAGCTTTTTCTTCAGGTGATGAAGTATAATATGGAAAACGAGCAGTTGTTCATTGCAACCAAGGCCGACACCATTGCGCAGAAGCGTTACGAGGTTACCAAGCAGCGTTTTCTTATTGGAAAGATTACCGTTCTCGACCTCAACGTAGCGCAGAATGAGAAGGATGCTGCTAAAATCAGTTACCTGAATGCGCTGGAGTCCTACTGGAGTTCATACTATAATCTGCAGGCAGTGGCGCTCTTCGATTTTGTCAACAACAAAGCTCTCGACACCGATTTTAACACAGTAATTAAATAGCTCATGCCCTTAGGAATTAAAAAGAAATGGTGTGCAGAACTGCACACCATTCATCTTTTTTATAGTTAATTGCTCCCTAAAGCGCACCTTCGTCGTAGGCAACTTCGCCATGGATTGAGCTGTCCAACCCTCTGAGTTCCGCCTCTTCCGATACTCTCACCGGCGTTATCTTGTTGATAATTGCCAACATTACGTAGGTGAACACAAAGGCATATGCTGAGGCAATCACTACTGCAACAACCTGTTTTCCTAGAAATCCTGCATTGCCGTAGATTAGACCATCAACTCCATTGGCATTAACAGCCTTGGATGCAAAAACACCCAAAAGAATTGAACCAAGAACGCCACCAACGCCGTGAACACCCCACACATCCAACGCATCGTCCCAATGCATCTTGTTCTTTAGCTGAACGGCCATGTAGCAAACGATCCCTGCCATTGTTCCAATTAACGCTGCTGCCCATAGGGGAACATAACCGGCACATGGAGTAATGGTTGCCAATCCAGCTATTCCACCCGTGAGCAGTCCAATCAATTTTGGTTTCTTCTCTCGCGACCACTCTATAATAACCCACGAAATTGTAGCAAACGATGCTGCTACGTCGGTATTTAGAAAGGCAATGGCGGTTGTTTTGTCTACGCAAACCTCGCTACCAGCGTTAAAGCCGTACCAACCGAACCAGAGTAGTCCGCTACCAATCGCAACCAGCGGAATGGAGTTGGGCTTGGAGTTTTTATCCACGCGGGCTCCAACATAGAATACGCTCGCAAGTGCTGCAAAACCTGCTGTTGCATGAACAACTATACCGCCAGCAAAGTCGAGAACGCCCCATTCTGCAAGTATTCCACCACCCCATACCATGTGTACAAATGGGTAGTAAACGAGAATTTGCCAAAAAGTAAGGAAAATGAGATAGGATTTAAAGGTTACCCGATTTACAAAAGCACCCGTAATTAGTGCCGGGGTGATAATGGCAAACATCATCTGATAGGCAATAAAAACTATCTCCGGAATCTTACCGTTGGTGTACATGCTATTCACGGTAACCCCGCTTAAGAAAGCCTTATCGAGGTTTCCTATAATGCCACCAGCACCACCGCTAAAGCAGAGAGAGTAGCCAAAAATGAACCAAAGCACTGTTGTCCACCCTAAGGATACAAAACTTTGAATCATAATACCGAGGATGTTCCTCTTGGTGGCTAAACCACCATAGAAAAAAGCTAATCCGGGGGTCATCAGCATGACCAAGCTGCAGGCTAGCAGCATAAATCCCGTTGAACCAGTGTCGAGCATAGTAATTTATGTGTTAGTTGATTGTTAGAAAAGAGCTTGTTAAATGGTCAGTCCGAAAACGAGGAAAACGTTGCCGGTTTGTGGGTTAGTGATGAAGCTGGCCGAAACAGGCAGCTTAAAGGTTTCAGTAATCTTTACTTCCTTGGTTGCCTTAACACCAAGGTTTACAACACCAGCTTCGGTTCCGTATATTCCCTTGTCGGTGGTACCTCCACAGAATATGGAGAGGGGAACTCCATTGAGTGTGGCATTGTACGATACTTCAAGATAAACGGAGTTGTCCTTGTCGGCGCCATAGAAGTTATAGCCGGCCAAAAGGCCGATGGGAAGTTTTTCTGATGGGTTTAGGCTAATGGAGACCTCCATGATGTGCCCTGTCTCGTTTTTGTTGTAGTTGAAGTAGTGGTTTTTTGCCACTGCCTCATTGGGGAAGAAGTAGTCGGTTGTGGTGAAAGTCAACAGGCTGTTTGGTGTAGTGTAAGAGAGATAAAGATCCGTTTCCTGTGCAGGGGTTGTGTTCGAAGTTGTAAAGGCACCCCAAGCACCAAGGGTGAATCCTTTCGCACTCACCTTAAACGTGGGCTGAATGCTCGGTGACTGACCAAAGTCTGTTCCTCTCCAAATATATCGGCTCATAAAATCAGCACCAATTGATACTTCAAAAGGGGAGGTGGGTTGTTGTGGTTCTCCTGCAGGTTGGGTCTGTGCATTGGCAATAGTTCCAGCGATTACTAGAACTATAAGAATTAGCAGTCTTTTCATGTAGGATATGTTTAATTGTATCCTGCAAAGCTGCTGTACATACTATGATGGGGCAATTCAGGAATACCCTAATTTAGTATAGGGGAATCCTTTAATTCGTGCTTTCGGTGCGAGATAAAAGTTGAATGGCTACCTTGATGAGGTCAATGTGGGAGGATAACTCCATTTTTTGCATGATGTGTGCCTTGTGCGCCTCCACCGTTTTCACACTGATAAACAGCATTTCAGCAATGTGGCTATTGGTCATTCCCTTTGCTACTAATCGCAATATCTCCAGCTCTCTTTTGGATAGTTTATCTTCGGGAAGTTCAGTCTTTTCAGTTTTTGCTTTTTTTACCAAATTTGAGAGGAGTATTCCAGCAATCTCCTTCCCATAAAACTCTTCACCCTGGTATACCTTAGTAATAGCTTCCACCAACTCCTGCTTCGACGTGTTCTTAGGAAGATAGCCTTTTGCTCCTGCTCCAATGGCTTTCTGGATAAATTCCTCCGAGGTGAACATCGATAGTATGATAATTTTAATGGTAGGATATTTTTCTGTAATAATTTTGGTGGCCTCAATTCCCGACATACTTGGCATTGAAATATCCATAAGAACCACCTCTGGAAGAGCTTCTTCAACTTCGGCAAAAAATAGTTCTGGTGAAGGCGCTTCAACCACAACCTTTATGCTTTCGCTTGAATGAATAAGCGATTTTATGCCATCACGTACCAGCTGGTGGTCATCAATAAGTGCAACTCGAATTGGTTCCATTTTCTTGTTATTTATTCCTTTGCAGGAAGTATCGGAATATTGACGTAAATATCGGCTCCTTTTCCTGGAAGGGAATGGAGGTAGAAGTGGCCTCCAAGCAGCTCGGCTCGCTCACGAATGTTGATAATACCATTACCGGGGTGGCATATATGGGTTGGGTCAAATCCTTTGCCATTGTCGGTAATATGCACGTTCAAAATATCGTTTTCGACCGAGGCAGTGAGCTCAATCAATGTGGCATCAGAGTGCTTAATCGCATTGGTCAGGGCCTCCTGAACGATTCTGAAAATGTAATTTTTTTGTCTTTTGTTCAGCTTGTCAGGAATGTTGGCAACATGGTGAACCACTCTCCCTGGCTGGCCCTGATTGAGCCCCTTGCAAAGATTTTGCAGGGCTGTGCCTAAGTCTAATTCAGATAGAACGCTGGGGGTTAGGTTGTTGGATATGCGCCTAACATCATCAATCAGCCTATTGATTTCGACTTTTACCCCTTCCACGAGCTCCTCCTTATGCTCTTCTGTTGGATCATACAGTTCCAGCATGAGCTTGGCTGCAATGAGCTGCTGTCCTATTCCATCGTGGAGCTCTCGCGAGAGGCGTTGCCGTTCCTGCTCCTGTCCATCGATTACGTAGCGTAGCTGTCGTGCGCGCTCCTTCTTTTGTGATTCCTCAGCTTTTTTTCGTTCCGAAAGGTCGCGGACTACCGTTACCTCTACAGGAAACCCTGCCATGCTAATGGTTCTGCTCTGGATTTCAACAGGAAGGCAGCCACCGTCCTTCATTACCAAGTTGGCCTCACATGGAAGTTGGGAAGAGCTGCTGTCGCTGGGCTTGTCGGCGATTTTGTCAATTAAAGAGGATACTTTCAACTGCTTAATTTCAGCAGCTGAGTAGCCCGACATAGCCTTGAAGCTATGGTTTACTTCAAGAGGAACATCTTGGTTATGAAGGATAATACCCTCTTGGGTGGCATCGTAAAAGTATTTTAACCGTGCCTCTCTCTCCTTAAGATTTGTCTGCTGCTCTGAGAGCTTCTGAGCCATGGTATTAAACGATTGGGTAAGTCGTCCGATTTCATCCTCCGATTCCACGGGTAGATTGAGATCGAAGTTTCCTTCGCCCACCTTACCTATTGCACTTTTTAGCTGAACAAGTGGATGGGTTATCCGGTGAGACAGTAGGAGCACGGTTCCAAGAATGAGTAGGGAAATCGATAACCCCATGAGAAGGATGTCGTTGCGCAGCAGAACGATTTGCTTCATCGCTTCCGCTTGGTCAATTTCGGCCAGAATGACCCACTTTAGACCGGGGACTTCAACTTGCCCGTAGGAGCTCATTACCATTGTATTTCGGTAGTCGGGGGTAATAATTGTTCCACTGCTGCCTTTAAGGGCTTGCAGTGAAGGCTTAGTGGTTACCACCGTTTTCAGGAAACTGTTTTTGATAAATCGCGATTGTGAGCGCATCAGCGAATCACTGCCCACCAAGTATGCTTCTCCAGTGTAACCCAAACCACGATTGAAGTTATCTTCCAACATTATTTTGTTGATACTCTCCGGACTGAGCAACATCACTGCGTAGGTATTTGCTCCCACCAAAAGTGGCTTTAACAGAGCAATATACTGACTGCCGTCGAAGGTCATGTAGTCAATTATTCGAGTTGAATCATTACTATCCGATGAAACACATTTTTCGATAAGCTTAAACTTTGTGTCAAGGTTGTTGAACAAAATACCAGAGTGCCCTGTTTTAAACAGAACGTTTACAGAATTTTTTCCGGAAATGCTGAATACAGCGAATGCACTTACACTTTTCTCCTTTTGGAAAAATGATTGAAGTATATCGTCCAGGTCTGAGTTCTGGGCACTAAGATTATTTGTTTTGTGAAAAATTTGACAGGCAAGGTTGAAATCGCTGACACGTTCGTGAAAGTATTGTTCAATCTGGCTTTGTTTTTCAATACGGAGGGAAGTCAGCTGCTGGTAAGTTCTGTTTACTAATGCACTTTTGGCGCTATGGTAGGAGTAGAAACCAACTACCGACACAGCCAGAAGACACAGTGAGATGAAGTTGAGCGATAACTTTTCGCTGAGGGTGAACGTTCGCATGAAATGCCTAATTTTACGCTATTAATTGCAGTAAATATACACTAACACTATCAAATAATACTAGCTATGAAAATTACTGTTATTGGAGCAGGAAACGTTGGAGCCACTTGTGCAAACGTACTTGCGCAAAAAGAACTAGCCAACCAAGTTGTTCTGCTCGACATTGCGGAGGGGGTTGCCGAGGGTAAATCGCTCGACATATGGCAAACATCTTCGGTAACCAACTTTGATTCCCGAATTATTGGCGTTACCAACGACTATTTGGCAACCAAGGGATCCAGTGTGGTGGTTATCACCTCTGGTGTTCCGCGTAAGCCTGGTATGTCGAGAGGCGATCTGATCTCAACTAATGCTAAGATTGTTAAGGATGTTACCGAAAAAGTGGTGAAGTATTCCCCAACAGCAATTATTGTTGTGGTGTCGAATCCTCTCGATGTAATGACCTACGTGGCCTACCTCTCAGCGCACAAAAAACCTTGTGAGGTATTTGGTATGGCCGGAATTCTTGACTCGGCTCGCTACAAGGCCTTTATTGCCGACGCGCTGGACGTGTCGCCTCGCGATGTAAGTGCATTGCTGCTCGGTGGCCATGGTAACAGTATGGTGCCGCTGGTACGCTACACCTCGGTTGGTGGTATTCCGGTTACCCAGCTGCTCGATAAGGTGGTGTTGGATAAAATTGTTGATCGTACTCGAAACGGAGGAGGAGAGCTGGTTAAGCTAATGGGGACATCGGCTTGGTATGCTCCTGGTGCAGCGGCTGCCATGATGGTTGAGGCAATTGTGCGTGACCAACGTCGCATTTTACCCGTATGTGCATACCTCAATGGCCAGTATGGCCTCTCCGATATTTATATGGGGGTTCCCGTAAAGCTGGGTAAGCGTGGTATTATCGATATTATTGAAATTGACCTCAACGATGAGGAGCGCGGCATGTTAAATGACTCTGCCAAGGAGGTTACTGACCTTATGAAAGAGTTGGATACGATGAAGCTTTTCTAGTAGGGGATATGTTTTTCTGGGGCGAGACACCACCACGGTGTCTCGTTTTTTTGTTCCTACCAATTGCCAATTGAATCCGGATTATTCACTCGTTTGCGGTCTTAAATAAAGTTAAAGTGAACTCCATTGGGTTGAAAGGTGAAATTATTGTTATTTCTTTAACATTCGAAAAACTTTTTTTCACGAGTCACGTTAATACCATAGTTTCACAATAATTATTAAGGAGATATTCCGAAACCCGCATGATTGTTTTAAATACAACCGACCTGTTTTTGGCGGTGTGCTCGGTAAAGCTAAACAAGCGTGAGCATTATGAAGAATCAGTTGTGTGAGGTTCCAAGCATCCTTAAACTAAAATTTTTTACAGATGAAAGTTACAGTAGTTGGTGCAGGGAACGTTGGAGCCACATGTGCTCATGAAATTGCGCGTAAGGAACTTGCTCGGGAGTTGGTTCTAGTTGATGTAAAGGAAGGTCTTACTCTGGGTAAGGCGTTGGATATGTGGCAAACATCTTCGGTTCAGGGATTTAATACCCGAATAACTGGGGTGACAACCGACTTTTCCAAGACGGCAAACTCTGAGGTAGTGGTTATTACTTCCGGTATTCCTCGTCGGCCGGGCATGAGCCGCGACGACCTGATCGACATCAACGCTCGTATAGTTAAGGAGGTTACCGAGGGCATTGTGGCCTACTCTCCCAACGCTAAAATTATTGTCGTTACCAACCCTCTGGACGTAATGACCTACGCGACCTTTTTGGCGGCAAAAATCCCGTCGAACCGGGTATTTGGAATGGCCGGTATTCTTGATGCGGCTCGTTACAAAGCCTTTCTCGCTGAGGCGTTGAACATTTCTCCTCAAAGCATCCATGCAATTCTCATGGGCGGTCATGGAGACAGCATGGTGCCGCTGCCACGCTACACCACCGTTTCGGGAATTCCAATTACCGAGCTTATCGATCCTGAAACGCTGAACAAAATTATTGACCGTACCCGTAAAGGTGGAGGAGAGCTGGTTGAACTGATGGGAACTTCGGCCTGGTATGCTCCGGGAGCCGCCGTGTCGCAGATGGTGGAGGCCATTGTGCGCGATCAACGCAGAGTATTTCCGGTATGTGCTGCTCTCAATGGGGAGTATGGCCTCAAGGATTTACATATTGGCGTCCCAGTGGTACTTGGGAAGAATGGTGTGGAGCGAATAATTGAGCTTAAGCTGAACGATGGTGAGATGGAGTTGCTCCAAAAGAGTGCCCTCGACGTCAAAAAAATAATGAAGGTGCTCGATAACCTAAACATTTTTGAAGAGCGTTACGGATCTGATACTTTATAGCAATAACTTGCTTTTTAGAAGGCTCGGAGTAGTTTATATTCCGAGCTTTTACATTTTACCAGTATGGCTTGCATTTAGGTTTATTCAAAAAATATCATAAATTTGCGCCTTACTTTAGAAATCTCGAATTTCGGAAATCTATAAATTCTAAATCAAATGCAGAATAAAGGCGCCTTTCAGCTATTAGCTATTGTTTTCGCTCTTGTTTGCGTATACCAGCTCTCTTTTACCTTTATGGCAAAGATGGTGGAAAGCAAAGCCAAGGATTCTCCTATGGGCGAAAAAGCTTATCTCGATTCAATCTCCACCAAAGGAGTTTACAACTTTCTTTGGCTCAAGGACTTTACCTACAAGGAGTGTACGGAGAGGGAACTTAACCTTGGTCTGGACCTAAAGGGTGGTATAAATGTAACCTTGGAGGTTTCGGAGGCAGATATCATTCGGTCACTTTCTAACTTTAGCACCGACAGCATCTTTAATAAGGTGATGAAGATTGCTATGGTAGAGCACGCAAATGGGCAGAAAGATTTTGTTTCACTATTTGTTAATGCCTGGAATAAAGTTGTGCCCAACGACAGGCTGGCACGAATATTTGCAACTTTCGAGCTGAAAGATAAGATTAACCCCACCTCCACCAACGGACAGGTAGAGACGGTTATCCGTCAAGAGGTTGACGATGCCATTTCCAACTCGTACAATGTAATTAGAAATCGTATCGACCGTTTTGGCGTTGCACAGCCTAACATTCAACGTCTCGAAAATTCGGGCCGAATTTTGGTTGAGCTTCCAGGTGCCAAAGATCCTGGGCGTATCAGAAAGTTGCTCCAGGGAACTGCCAACCTTGAGTTTTGGGAAACATACGAGAACTCCGAGATATATCCATTTATGATTTCGGCCAACTCTAAGCTCAGGGAGCTGGCGTCTGCAAAATTGTCGAATGCACCAAAGGAAGAATCTAGCAAGGACGAGGTTACCAAGGAGGTTAATAAGAAGGAAACTCAAGCCGCTGATACTACCAATAAGCTTATTTCTGCGGTTCAGCAATCTCAAGATACCACTGCAAAGAGCGCTAGCGAGGAAGCTTTCGCAAGTGAGAATCCTCTGTTCAAGGTATTACGGCCTGCTGTAGGACAGCAGGGACCATTCCCCGGACCATCAGTTGGTATTGCTGAGGCTGGCGATACCGCAAGGGTGGATGCTTATATGGCAATGCCTCAAATTAAGGCACTGTTCCCGCACGATGTTAAATTTCTGTGGATGGTTAAACCGGTGGAGGCAAATGGCAACACCTACTCATTGATAGCCATTAAGATTTCCACCCGCGATGGCCGTGCACCGTTGGACGGTGGCGTTATTACTGATGCTAGAGAAGAATTTGGCAACTCTAGTGGTGGGCGAGCTCAGGTAGCCATGTCGATGAATGCTACCGGATCAAAAGTTTGGGCCCGCTTAACCGCTGATAACAAGGGGCGTTGCATTGCCATTGTGCTCGACAACTACGTTTATTCCGCTCCAGTGGTGAACGATGAGATTACCGGAGGTAATTCTCAAATTTCAGGCAATTTCAGCATAGAGGAGGCAAAAGACTTAGCAAACGTATTGAAGTCGGGTAAGCTACCTGCTCCTGCTCGTATTATTCAAGAGGCAATTGTAGGGCCTTCACTTGGCCAAGCAACCATCAACTCCGGTATGTGGAGTTTCTTTATGTCGTTCATGTTGATTATGGTCTACATGGTTGTTTACTATAGCCGCAGAGGTGGATTTATTGCCGACGTTACCTTAATATTTAACCTCTTCTTCCTAATTGGTGTTCTTGCATCATTTGGTGCCGTTTTAACCTTGCCGGGTATTGCGGGTATTGTGCTTACCATGGGTATGGCAGTTGATGCTAACGTACTTATCTTTGAGCGTATTCGTGAGGAGATTCGTGCGGGTAAAGGTGTTAACCTTGCAATTGCCGATGGACACAAGCATGCGCTTTCGGCTATTGTCGACGGGAACATGACAACCCTTATTACGGCTCTTATTCTTTACGTTTTTGGATCGGGTCCAATCCGCGGATTTGCAACTACCCTTGCAATAGGTATTGTAACTTCGCTATTTGCGGCATTAATTATTTCTCGTTTAATGATCGAGTTTTATGTTGCAAAGGGATTTAAGATAACATTCTCTACTAAACTTTCGGAAACAGCCTTCACCAAGGTTCGTATTAAGTTTATTGAATGGCGTAAGTATGCTTACGGAATGAGTATTACCTTTTTGGTAATTATTGCCATATCGCTTATTGTTCGTGGCTTAAACCCTGGCATTGACTTTACTGGCGGTCGTTCATTCGTTGTTAAGTTTGATAAACCGGTTCAATCTACAGAAGTTGCCATTACTTTAGAGAAAGTATTTGGTGAAGCGCCTGAGGTAAAGACCTATGGTTCCAATAAGGAGGTAAAGATTACCACCAAATATCGTATCAATGAAAATGGTCCTACCGTGGATGATGAGGTTGATATGAAGCTGTATGAGGGTTTAAAGACCTATTTACCGCAAGGCACTACTTTCGCAACGTTTGATACTGCTAATAAGATAAGTTCCGACAAGGTTGGCCCAACCATAGCGAAGGATATCAGAAAGGACGCTATTATTGCTGTTATGTTTGCACTTTTGGCCATTTTCATATACATCTTCCTTCGATTCCGGAATGTTACCTATGGCGTTGGTGCTATTGTTTCTCTTGCTCACGATGCAATTATGGTTATTGGTGTTTACACCTTGTTCTACCATAGAGTATCGTTCCCACTTGAGGTAGATCAGTCGTTTATTGCTGCGGTGCTTACAATTATTGGTGCTTCTGTTTACGATACGGTAATTATCTTCGACCGAATCAGGGAGTATACACATTTGTATCCAAAGCGCGAGCGTAAGGATGTTCTTGATGATGCTATGAACCATACGTTAGGTCGTACTTTCAGTACCTCTTTCACTACCTTTATAGTTCTTATCCCTATGTTCTTCTTAGCAGGACAAGGTATCCAAGGTTTCATCTTTGGATTAATGGTAGGTATCTTCTTTGGTAGTTTCTCTTCGGTATTCGTTGCGGCTCCTGTTGCTTACGACCTTTCTCGTTGGAGAGAAAAAAGAGCACTTAAGAAAGCTGAGTATAAAAAGTAGTTTCTAAAAAGCTATATTTCAGTTGAAACCCCGACTAATCATCGGGGTTTCTTCATTGTATACATTCGCTGGTTCATCTAAAATGGCTATCTTTCGCCATAACTTTTTTGCCATGATAATTACTGCGCAGGGGATTGAAAAATCTTTTGGAAGTTTAAAGGTGCTCAAGGGAATAGATCTTCAGGTTGAGGAAAATAAGCTGGTGTCCATTGTGGGGCCATCCGGCGCGGGGAAGACAACTTTTCTCCAGATTATGGGCACTCTATCAAATCCAGACAAAGGGAAGGTGTTCATCGGAGGCACTGATATTACCAAGCTGAACTCGTCATCCTTGGCTTTGTTTCGAAATCAAAAGCTGGGTTTTGTGTTCCAGTTCCACCACCTACTTCCCGAATTTACTGCACTCGAAAATATCTGCATACCTGCCTATATTGCCGGTACCAGAAAAAACAGTGCTGAGAAACGAGCAAATGAGCTACTTGCTTTTTTAGGTTTAAGCGAACGTGCATCCCATAAACCCACTGAATTGTCGGGTGGTGAGCAGCAGCGCGTTGCCGTTGCTCGGGCTCTGATTAATAATCCGGCAGTGATTTTTGCTGATGAACCATCGGGCAATCTTGACACAGCTAATAAGCAGGAGCTGCACAGACTATTTTTTCAGCTGAGAGATGAATTTGGTGTTACCATTGTTGTTGTTACGCACGATACGGAGTTGGCGGATAGTTCCGATGTTGTTTTCACCATGGTTGATGGGGTAATCTCCAATGCTAGACACAGCTAATTCACGGAAGGTTAAGCAGCTGCTTGATAGTCGCTTAGATGCATATTTAGCACCTGAGTTTATACAGCACGACCCTGTTCAAATTCCCCATCTATTTCGAAATAAGGAGGATATTGAAATTGCCGGTTTGCTTGCTGCTACCATTTCATGGGGGCAGCGGAAGTCCATAATTGTGGGAGCAAAACGCATTATTTCCCTTATGGATAGCGCCCCATTTGATTTCGTACAAAATCACACCCCTGCCGATTTAAGGAGGCTCCAAGGGTTTGTTTACCGAACCTTTAATGGTAGCGATCTAGTCGCATTTATTGGTCAGCTTCAGGGAATATATCATCATTCAGGTGGGCTTGAAGCTGTTTTTTCCTCCGGTTTTAAGCGTGGTGGAATTGTGGGTGCGCTGTCGGAATTTAGGGCAAAAATGTTGGCAGGTATTGGCGATTCTCACATGGCCAAACATGTGGCCAATGTTGATAAAGGATCGGCTTGTAAACGGTTGAATATGTTTTTGCGATGGATGGTTCGATCCGATGCTAGCGGTGTTGATTTTGGCTTATGGAATCAAATACCAGCAGGTGCTCTGGCTATACCTCTAGACGTAAACACGGCGTTAGCATCACGAATGTTAGGCTTGCTTACTCGGAAGCAGAACGATTGGCGCGCCGTTGTTGAGCTAACGGAGCAGCTTCAAAAGTTTGATCCTATTGACCCTATTAAGTATGATTTTGCCCTTTTCTCCATAGGTCAGAGCAAAGATTATCCATTGTAAGCATGTCGTCATTTCGTTTTAAACAGTTTACCATCACCCAGCAGAATGTTCCCATGAAGGTTAATACCGACGGGGTGCTCCTTGGGGCGTGGGCCGATGTTGATAATGCGTCTACAATTTTAGATATTGGAACTGGCACGGGCGTTATTGCCCTAATGCTAGCTCAGCGCAATTTAACCGCACTTGTCGACGCCGTAGAGATAGATCAACAGGCTGTTGCAATTGCAGAACAAAATATAGCAAACTCACCATGGAGCGAACGAATCGCTGTGATTGGGTCCAGTTTTCAAGCGTATGCCGATAGCTCTACATTGAAATATAACCTCATAGTGTCCAACCCTCCTTTTTTTCTTAGCGCATTAAAATCGCCCAGTCAAAGCAGAAATTTGTCTAGGCATGCCGACATTTTACCCTACGAAGCATTACTGGAGGGTGTTGATAAGCTTTTAGCGGAAACAGGCGTTTTCGCAGGCGTTTTCCCCTATGCAGAGTCGAACGTATTTATTGCCCTAGCCGTTAACTTTGGGCTTTACTGCCGACGAAAGATATACGTTCAAACCGTTTCCGGAGGCCGGATTAAGAGGGTTCTGCTTGAGCTATCAAGGGAAAGGGTTACACCAATGGAGGGTAATTTAGCAATCGAAGAGCACGGTGGGAATGGGTATACTGCCGATTATCGCAATCTTACAAAAGACTTTTACCTCGCATTTTAATCTTGAAGCAGCTGTATCGGAGGCCGTTTCTTTGAGTGGTAAAAAAAGAGGCTGAAATTCAGCCTCTTTCATGATAACAAGTTGGTTCGCTCCTCAATAAATTTTACTCCGTAATTCTCTAGCTCTTTGAGAATTGGCGTGTAAAGATGAGGTTTAATGGGCACCACAACTCCTTTGTCTTTAATTTCACCTGTGAGAAGCAGCTTGGTTGCAATGGCGAGCGGAGTGCCAACGGTGATGGCCATGGCCGTATTTAGTTGATCTTTTCCCTTAATTACCAGTGTTGAGGTAATCCGCTCCTTTTTGCCATTTAGTTCATAGTCGAACCGATGCTGCATTACAATCATGTCCTTATCTTCTGGATCAAGAACCCACTTCTCTTCCAAGATTTTCTGAACGATTTGGGCAGGTGAGGCGTTTGGTAACCCAACCTTCTTTTCCTCGAAGATCCCTAGCCACTGCAATTTGGAAAATATATTAGGATCGTTTGCCAGTGGAATCTCTTTTCTAATTTTATCTTCTACCGTTTGCGTGGGGTGGTATGCCAGAAAGCTGTTGATGAAGCTGCGGTAAGTTAGATCCTCTGAATCGGGAACCTTGTAGGTATCATCGGTTGCACCTAATTGTACAAATACATCCCAAGCTTTGCAGTAACCGTTCTTACGCATGGTGCCACGCATAATAGATGGTATATTTTCTAGGGAGTATATTTTCTTGTATTGTAGTGAATCACGGTTAGGGTAAACCTCAAATTCGCCCATATCGAGAACATTTACCGTAAATGCGCGACTATAAAGGCGATGGTAGGGAATAAATTTAACCTGCCCCATCTCCTGGTATTGGGCAACTCCTTGTCCGGCCAAAACCACATTTCTTGGGTTCCAGGTAAATTTATAGTTCCAAGGGTTGTTGTCATACTCTGGCGCAACAAGGCCACCGGTGTTCGACATAAAGCCAAGCATTTTTCCACCCTTAGCCTTAATTTCGTCAATCACCTTCATGGCCGACATGTGGTCGATGCCAGGGTCAACGCCCAGTTCGTTAAGAAGGGAAATTCCTTTGGCTTTTGCCTCTGCATCCAACGATCTCATGGCATCGGAAACGTAAGAAGCCGTAAGCATGTTCTTGCCTTGGGCTACACATTCCTTTGCCACAACAGGGTGCATAAAGGCGGGTAACATTGAAATTACCGCATCGGCACCAGCTATTTCTGTAGTTAATTGTTTTGAGTCAGAAAGGTCAAACTTGAAGGCTGAACCGTTAGGGTGCTTGTTGACTTTTCTCTGAGCTGTTTCTAGTGATAGGTCCCCAACCTTCACCTTCCAGTTTAACGAGGTAGAGTGGTCGAGTAAATAGGCAATAAGGCTTGTGGATGATAGACCTGCACCTAGAACAAGAATGGTTTTCATGAGTTAGTGGTGGTTATGTAAAATATGGTTTGAAACTAGTGATTATTATTTACCGAATGAAATCGATTGTTAAATACAAAGCAAGTAGCGACCAATGTCGTCAATTAAAGCAGCGAAATAGTTGCTGTTGATTAAAACAGTGTTACTTCAATGGTCACCTATAGTTCTCCGGCAATTATTGCTGCCAAATTCCAAAAAGCAACCCCCTCAATCGTGAGGATGATAACCCTTTTATTTTTACAAAAATATACTGTTTTTTTTCTGAGGCACAGGCAAACCTTGTGTTATAGGGCATTAAATTGCAAACGTTTTAGCACGACTATTTTCTTCGTTTGAGTATTTCATTATCCATCTTTTTTTTCTTTATTACCTTTGCAATTCACTAATAACTCAGAAGCATTGTCCTCTTACGATAAGTATGTGGAAACTCCACTAATGAAACAGTATGTAGCCATAAAGCGACAGCATCCTGATGCAATTTTACTTTTTAGGGTTGGTGACTTCTATGAGACTTTTGGGGAGGATGCCATCAAAGCCAGTGAAATTTTGGGAATCACTTTGACTCGAAGAGCGAATGGAGCTGCAGCATATGTGGAGTTAGCTGGATTTCCGCACCATGCCCTCGACACCTATCTTCCTAAGCTTGTAAGGGCTGGCCAACGGGTCGCAATTTGTGAGCAACTCGAAGATCCAAAGCTTACAAAAAACATTGTTAAGCGTGGAATCACAGAACTAATTACCCCTGGCGTTTCCTTTAACGATAGTGTGCTGGAGCGTAGGGAGAACAACTTTCTTGCTTCTGTATACATTGGAAAGTCTGTTGGCGGAGTCTCTTTTCTTGATATTTCAACCGGCGAATTTTTACTAGCCGAGGGACCTTTTGAATACATCGATAAGCTACTTGCAAACTTCAACCCAAAGGAAGTTCTGGTTGAAAAGGCTAAAAGTGCTGATTTTCTTGAAATATTTGGAACCAAGTACAACCTCTTTAAGCTCGACGATTGGATTTACAGTCCTGAAGTTGGACGGGAGAAGTTGGAGAAACAGTTTCAGGTGAATTCGCTTAAAGGATTTGGCGTGGATAGCCTGACTTTTGGGCTCGCCGCAGGAGGCGCAATTCTATACTACCTTGAGCTCACTCAGCATACTCAGCTTAAGCATGTTACTTCGGTAGCTCGAATTGACCAGGAGCATTATGTTTGGCTCGATAAGTTTACCGTTCGAAATCTTGAACTCTTCGGTTCGGTGAATGAGGGTGGTCGAACGCTGTTGGGTATTCTCGATAAAACGACAACGCCAATGGGGGCAAGGATGCTGCGACGGTGGATTAGTCTACCGTTAAAAGATGTTTCCCCCATAAAGGAGCGTTTAAATGCCGTCGAACATCTCATCCAACATCCGGAGGAGAAGGGGCTGTTACAGGAGACGTTACGCGAACTTGGCGATTTGGAGCGGATAGTATCGCGGGCAGCGGTTGGCAGAGTAAACCCTCGCGAGTTGGTTCAGCTTCGGCTGGCACTTACCCTAATCGATCCAATTAAGGAGCATTGTAAGCAGTCAGGTGATGTTTCTCTAGTGAAAATTGGCGACCAGCTGAACCCTTGTGTGGTTATTAGGGAGCGGTTACAGCGGGAATTGGTCGATGATCCACCAACACTGGTTGCCAAAGGAAATGTAATTGCTCAAGGGGTGAATGCGGAGCTGGATGAATTGCGCTCTATTGCTTTTTCCGGCAAGGATTATTTGCTGAATTTACAGCAGCGCGAGGCAGAAAGAACGGGTATTTCTTCGCTGAAAGTTAGCTTCAACAATGTATTTGGATACTACATCGAAGTTCGTAATACACATAAAGAAAAAGTTCCTACCGACTGGATTCGCAAGCAAACGCTTGTAAATGCTGAGCGATATATTACTGCAGAGTTAAAGGAGTATGAGGAAAAAATTCTTGGTGCTGAGGAAAAGATTCTCTCAATTGAGCAGGCTGTATACTCCGATTTGGTACTAGCGCTGCTCGATTATATTGCACCAATTCAGCATAATGCTGCACTTCTTGCTCGTCTCGACTGTCTCCTTTCATTTGCAGAAGTGTCTGTTGCCTTTGGATATGAGAAACCGGAGATTCACGATGGATTCACATTGTCCATTAAGGATGGTCGCCACCCGGTAATTGAGCGGATGCTTCCTCCCGGGGAGGAGTATGTGGCTAACAACGTGGATATGGACACCGAGCAGCAGCAGCTTATCATTATCACCGGGCCAAATATGTCAGGAAAGTCTGCTTTGCTAAGGCAGACAGCCTTAATAGTCCTAATGGCACAAATAGGATGTTTTGTTCCCGCCTCGAGTGCATCAATAGGTGTGGTGGATAAAATATTTACAAGGGTGGGAGCATCCGACAACATTTCTATGGGCGAGAGTACGTTTATGGTCGAGATGCATGAGGCTGCAAGCATCCTTAATAACCTATCAGATAGAAGCCTGATTCTGCTCGATGAAATTGGACGTGGCACCAGCACCTACGATGGCATTTCAATTGCATGGGCTATGGCTGAGTTTATTCATAACCATCCTACCGCACGGGCAAAAACCCTGTTTGCCACCCACTACCATGAGCTAAATGAGATGGCGGAATTCTTCCCTCGAATCAAAAACTTCAATGTTAGCGTGAAGGAACTAGACAACAAGGTGCTTTTTATACGGAAGTTGGTTCCTGGAGGCAGTGCGCATAGCTTTGGTATTCATGTGGCACGCATGGCTGGAATGCCCCAGAGCGTTGTTCACAGGGCGGAAGAAATTCTTATCCAATTGGAAAAATCGCATCAGCAAAAGCAATTAGAAAAGCCTGTTAACGATATCGTTGAAAAAAGCGAGGGTTTTCAGCTAAGCTTTTTCCAGCTAGAGGATCCAGTCTTAAAGAGAATCAGGGATGAGATAATAGGATTGGACCTAAACAACCTGACTCCAATTGATGCAATGAACAAACTGAACGAAATCAAGAAGATAGCTGGACTGTAATATTGATAAAGCTTTGAACTTGGTGAGTGACCTTAAAAAAAATGGAAAAAAGGGCAGAAAACATTTGTGGAAAGAAAAATTGATTTATATTTGCACTCGCAATCGCAAGCCGAGCACGGCAAACGATGCGGGAGTAGCTCAGTTGGTAGAGCACAACCTTGCCAAGGTTGGGGTCGCGGGTCCGAGTCCCGTCTCCCGCTCTTTTTTTTAACGGGCCCGGATGGCGGAACTGGTAGACGCGCAGGACTTAAAATCCTG
>DATKTT010000111.1:0-13597 GCA_035530955.1 Williamwhitmania sp.
TATTCATTATAAGCTACTAACTTTGGAAAAAATTAATAAGGACTATGCAAGCTGCCGTAAGTAGGAAAAATATAAGGTTTCTTCCAGATTCATCCAGAGTAATCGCGCGTGTTTTATATACAACCGACGAAAGAGCAATAGGTATTATACAATCGGTAGTGGGCCTGACGGAGAATGAAGCACATTTGAGCTTAAGTCAGGTAATGAGAGATTATTCATTGCGACATCGTAATGTCACAGCAATCTTTGAAAGGCATTTTAACAATATTGCCCATTTGTTTGCGCAGGTAAAGACCAATCCTGACTCGCTCGATTATAACCGAAAATTGCTAATTGGGGCCTACTTTACAATGGAGTATGCAGTTGATTCCGCAGCCCTTTTTAATCCTTCCATAGTTGAACATCCCGATCAGTCGGGGATAAGACTGGGTGAAACAAGGGTAATAATAAGCTTAAGGGCTACCGGAGAAGGACACATTTCGTCAATCGTATTCCGAACCGGAATTCTAGACATAAATAGCAATCTTACCATTGAACCGGTTGGAAAAATGCTGGAGGAGGCTCAAAATATCCAACGCCATTTCTACAATAAAAAATCGTTTACCGTTAAGTTGGAAGAGATGGACTTTCATTCCATTGTGCCTCCCGGATTGATACTCGATAAGCTAAACGATACTTTTACCTATGAAGACCTCAGAAAATGTGTTGAAGAGGTAAGAAGTAGCCTTCATTTGGCTGCTGACAAGGAGCTATTGATTAACCAAATAATGTGGCTGGCCTCCTCGCATTACGAAATACAGTTTTCACTAGACACAAACATCTCGGAAAGGGTGATTTTTCCGGTTGCGATAAATGAAAAGAATGGTATTGAAGATGCCCGTTTCGTCAAGTTTACCGATGATAATGGTGAAACGAAATACTATGCCACCTACACGGCATACAATGGCAGTACCATATTGCCAAAGCTACTCGACACCAACGATTTTTACCATTTCAAAAGTTTGCCTGTTTATGGTGAAATTGCTCAGAATAAGGGAATGGCCATGTTTCCCAGAAAAATAGGCGGTAAGTATGCTATGCTTTGCCGGCTCGATGGATTCAATAATTACATTGCCTTTTCGGATAATATAAATATTTGGCGTGAAGCAAAGCTAATACAGCAGCCAAAATTCCCCTGGGAATTGGTACAAATTGGGAACTGTGGTTCTCCCATCGAAACGGAGGAGGGATGGCTGGTGATCACCCACGGCGTTGGCCCAATGCGTGAGTATGCTATAGGGGCATCGCTGTTCGATCTTCAAAACCCTGAAGTTGAAATAGGAAGGTTAAGCCATCCGTTATTGGCTGCCAATGCAGAGGAGAGAGAAGGCTATGTGCCTAACGTTGTATATTCGTGTGGGTCGATGATCCATAACGAGAACCTGATCTTACCCTATGCAATGTCCGATTATGCATCCACCTATGCCACGGTCAATTTAAGGGAGCTGTTGAATGAATTAAAAAACTCAGAGAAGGCTTAATCTGCCTTATTAAATTCTTCGTGGGCCTGTAAAACAGTCAAATAAGAGATCAAATAGGCCAGCGTGCTTTCGGCTCCCTGGTTGCGGTTAACACCATTTTTATCGAAACCATCGTAGCAGCCATTGGTTTCAAAGTCGTAGAGGTTCACCTTTAAATCATTTTCGCCTATAAACCATAAGAAGCAAGTATATAGCTTACTGATATACTCTTTATCCATGGTTATATGAAAGGCCTGATGATACATTAAAACCATTGCCATTGCATCAACTGGTTGCTGTGAGAAAATAGACCGTTCGCCATCTTTTCGATACCAATTTTCGTTACCTACAATTGATAGGTAGTTGTCCTTCAACGTCACTTTTGTTAGGAAATTCATCGATTCGATAGCCGTCTTTTTTATCTTTTCATCGTTCAGTATTTCCACTGCATGTAGAAGGGCCAAAGGCAAAATTCCATTATCATACGAAAGTAGCAGTTCAAACCATTGCCAGTCGGGCGTGCTATTTTCATCATAGTGCTTTAACAGTATGTTGACGAGATATCTCAACTTCTCTATCATATTCTCATCGGCCGGGGCGCTCTTAAGATAGTAGCAAATACCAATGATAGTGTTGGCAATGCTTCGGATGGATTTTAGCTTTTCAAAATTTGGTGCGGCATTAAAAAATATCTGCTGTCCTGCCTGGTAAAAGGCATTGTTAGGTGCATTGCCCAACAAAAACCCTAGGGCCCAAATGGTGCGGCCAAAGGAATCTTCGGAACCAACCTCATCCAAAAAGTTTCGGCTGAAACTTAGAAAGTTTCGGAAGGTGCCATTGGGGTTTTGCATGTAATGGATGTAGCTCAAATAGATGGTTGACAACTCAAGAGCCCGTTGTTTTTTCATTTGCCAGTAGTCCATAATCACCATCAGTAAAGCCCGGGCATTATCATCCATGCAGTAGCCTTCCTTTAAATTAGGAATACCAAATTTAGCATGTTGGATGATGCCTGTATCATCTGTCATCCGATTGATGTGGTTGAGTGAGAAAGGGGGTAAAACCAAAAGATCCAGCTCACCATCTGCTTTTTCAACCACCTTGGGTTCATCTTTTACGATATCTTCAGCAGCCTTCAGGTATTTCTCTCCCGTTTTTGGCCAGGTAATGCCTAATCCATATTTGTAGGCATTCTGTTTCATCGCCTTTAATTCGTTGGGCTTATCAAAAAGCTCTGTCAATATTGTTGAAAGGCTATTGTAATCGCCAAAATCAAAGAGTCGTCCCCTTCCTTTGGCCAACAATTCTGTGGCATGCCAATAGGGAGTAGAAACCACACCTGCACCAATTCCCACTGCATAGGAGAGGGTACCGCTGGTTATTTGAGCCTCATTCAAATAGGGTGTAATATAAATATCGCACGCATAGAGATATTTAAACAAATCTTGTTCGTCCAGAAATTTATTAAGAAATACCACGTTCTTTTCCACCTGGAGGCTTTTTGCAAGACGCATCAAGTAAATTCGGTATTCTTCACCCGATTCGCGCACTACATTAGGATGGGTTTTGCCCAAAATGATATAGAGCACTTCGGGATGTTTTTCAACAATTGCCGGCAATGCTTTGATAACTGTTTCTATTCCTTTATTCCGACCTACAAAACCAAAAGTAAGCAACACCTTCTTTTTTTCGAGCTTGAACTCCTTGCGGCATTTTTCCGGACTAAAATGAATGTCGGGAACGCCATGTTCAAACAGGGCAATTTTTTCCTTAGGCACATTGTAAATCTCCACCAGAAACTCGATGGCCTTATGGCTCATTACCACCACTTTGTCTGCCATTTTGCATATCTCTTGCATAATGGTTTTTTGGCTAATGGAGGGAGTTTTTAGTATGGTATGCAGGGTGACGATGAGCGGTATTTTTAGCTTATGTAGTAAGGGAAGCACATACTTTCCGTCCTGGCCACCAAAAATACCAAACTCATGCTGAAGGATACAAACATCGGAACCGCTCAAATTGATGTATTCTACGGCCTCCAAATAGTCTATTTGATTATCTTGCCGTATGACGAGCTTTACCTCTTCTGGGTAATCGTACGTGAGATCGTGGTCGCTTATGGCAACAACGAAGCCCTCATTCCCTTTTTTTCTGCTTTTATCGTTGTTCAATATAGCCTTAAAGAGGTTGTTGGTGAAGGTGCCAATACCGCATTCTCGTGGAGGGTAGGTGGCTATAAATGCAATTTTCATACGCTGTAGTTTGTTTTCATTCTGGTTTCATTCTGTTGCTATGCTTTTCGCGGCTTAGCAGCTCTTTTTCTCTTACAGTTTTTTTCTGGGCGATTTGGTCGTTAATAACTTCTGAATCTTATTTTTTACACACAATTTTATATTTCTCTAAAGGTACTATAATATTCGCGTTTTATGTCAGTAAGGTTTTTGCCATATATACGCTTGGAACTATTGCGGTACACCGATTAAGATAGCGATGAGGTTACTTGGCGTCTTCGTGTCTTGGTGGCAATATATCAGCCACAAACCTGCCAACCAGTAGGCTGGGGCAACAAATGCACATAGAATTCACTAAGAAGTTTATCTTCAATGCCGTTCAAATTTATGTATCGCAAATCTATTTGGACCTTACTTGTAACAACTACAGTCAAAATTAGTTCCCTGAAGAAAGGCCAAGTACTGGTTTATTACGGCTACTATTCTTAAATTTGCCTGAGTTTTTTTGGTAATGCGCTCTGCTTATGCCACACATCGATAATCTACTCTTTTCGCTCCTGATCTACATTGGCTCCTTTTTTGCCGGGCTGCTAGGTTCGCTAACCGGTCTCGGCGGGGGAGTGGTGGTGGTTCCCATGCTTACGGTGCTTTTTGGCGTGGATATTCACTTTGCAGCGGGTGCATCGCTCATCTCAGTTATTGCCACCTCATCGGGCTCGGCCTCCGCCTACGTTAAGGAGGGCTACTCGAACATCCGCATTGGCATGTTTTTGGAGATGGCCACAACCATAGGCGCGGTTGCTGGAGCCATGGTAGCCGGAATACTCTCCGCCAATGCTATTTCAATCATTTTTGCAGGAATCCTTGTATACTCTGCATTTTCATCCATTCTTAGAAGAAAGGGAAATGTTACCTATTCCGATGAGGATAAGTATGCTAAGCTACTAAAGCTAAAAGGCGAGTATCCCACAGGTAATGGAATGGAGCGCTACTCGGTGCGGAATGTTCCTTTTGGGTTTGGCCTTTCCAGCTTGGCAGGTGTAATGTCGGGATTGCTGGGAATAGGCGGGGGTGCCATAAAGGTAATAGCCATGGATCGGATTATGAAAATTCCGTTCAAGGTATCCACCACCACCAGCAACTTCATGATTGGGGTAACCGCTGCGGCAAGTGCCGGCATCTACCTCAAAAATGGGTTTATCCATGCTGCCCTTGTAATGCCGGTAATGTTGGGCGTGTTAACCGGAGCCTTTCTGGGAGCCAAGGTGCTAACCACCGCTTCTTCCAAGACCTTAAAAGCTGTATTTACGGTAATTATCCTAGTGCTTGCCTTCGAAATGCTTAAAAACGGACTGAAATGAGTAAGCCACAAGGTAAAGCCAACGATCTGGATAAGAGCATCGAAATTGCGCTGGGCAACCTGCTCCGTGTTGGCGTGATTGCTGCCGGTGCTGTGGTTATTATCGGTGCCATCTTCTTTTTGGCAAGGCACGGAACGGAGATTCCCAGCTACCATATTTTTAAGGCCGACCCCTTCAACTTTTCCGACTTTCGGGATTTGCTCAACGGTGTAATAGCACTCCGGTCCGTCTCCATAATGGAACTTGGGGTATTGCTGCTCATTGCCACGCCCATTATCAGGGTTCTCTTTTCTGTATTTGCCTTTATCTATGAGAAAGATTACATGTATGTTGCCTTTACTCTCATTGTTCTCTTCGTTTTAATTTACAGCTTTTTGCCACGTTAGGTTCTGATAAAAAGACAACCACAATGCTTGAGGGTAAGGTGAAAATTAGGGAGGTAATAGGGCGATATGAATAGTCCTATCTCAGGATAACCATTAAAGGGGTCAACCTTAAATGTCGACTCTTTAATGGTTTAATAGGTCTTGTAAGTGGCTTTATAGGCTTTAGATTAGAAGGATTTTGTAAGCAATTTTCCTTCACTCTTATTTAAATGTTCTCTAATTATTTTTCCTATCTCCTGAAGCATAGTATTTTCTACATTAGCACTTAGTTGGCGTGTATGAATCACTAGTTTACTATTTCCCTTATTATGATGAGTAAAGAACCAATTCCCTTGAGAGAACAAATGTTTGCCTTTTTCGTCACCATCGTAGGTAACACTAAATATTTCATCAATCTCACGCAGCTCATCATTATTTTTGATGTAGTCAGAGCAAGCTAGAACGACTACCGGGAATTGCTGAATAAAATCTGAATTCTTAAATAATAGTTTGCGACCATTCAGCCCACTCTTGTTTGCATTTGTAGTGTTTTTGTTTGGATCATCATTAATTTCTGATGTAAAAACATTTTTAAGAAAATCAATTTTGAATGATTCTGATTTTTTTTCAAAAATGTAATCTGTCAATTTTTGATACTTGCTCCAAGTATTTTTCCCCCATCCTTTTTTTAAGGAATTATCTTCATTAACCGGATATTCAAGTATTTCACAAGTGTTACCCTCAATATGTTTTAACCAAGATTCAGCATTTGACGAATACCATTTCATTGCCTCTTTATCATCTGTAGAAATAGCAGATTCTTTCCCAATAAATAAAATCTTGGCATTAGGATACCCCGTGCCGATAAAGTATTTATTTAGACCTTGTTCCACAAAAGTTTTAAATGCAATCGAGTAGTTCATAATTGTAAATTTTAAATTGTAAAATCAAAAGTAAACAAATAATTAATATCTTAAAGAGAATATACCTTTTGACCAGTTTTCGAAATAAACATTTAGCTTTCTAAATTCTTGATGCAGTTACTAATATTAAAAGATTCCACTTGATGTTCCCAATAATAGAGGCCGATATTTTCAAACGCCCTCGAAATGGAATTAAAGAAAAGTGTGTCGGGATAATGATTTCCTGAAAATGCTATTCTGTCAAGTTTTCGGGAATATTTATAACCATGCTTTTCCGCAATTGCAGATAGATTTCTATCTGTACTTAACATGACAATGTTTGAAGTTTGCATAGTTATTTTTTTGTTTTCATAAGTTAACAACAAAGCCATAGCACTGGCAGTTCCTTCTGACATTAGAAAGGGGTCTCGCATGAAGGATTTTTGGATTTCCAGCAATGTTATTGAACTATTAAAATCTTGGATTTTTAGTGCAATCAAAAGACCATTACCTCTATTGATTTTCGGCATTTCTGAGTAAGCCCAGTAGCTTTTCGATTTGGAATCGCAAATGTTTTTTGGCCGTTCATACCGGTAAACAGCATCAATGTAAATCTTTAGGTATTTGTATATAACATCTTTGAAAAATGTATCTTCATTAGATTTATTTTTGAGGGATTTTGCATTATTGCAGAATTTATCGAATTCCTTTTGGATTCCTTGGTCCTTCTTTTTTCTCAGATAGCTTAACAGAGCATATTTCATCAAAGTTCTTACTTCAATGTTAAGCAAAGAGGCAAGTTGGCTTGTGTTTTTAATAGAAAGGAATTCTTCCCTTTTTCTAAAACTGTCGACCAGGCTATATAAATAAATTATATCCATTGGTATATTATGTATTAGTTTGTTTAATGTAGTCTTATTTTGTGCTTGCCTGATTAATGTAGTTCTTCAAACGTTCGTCTAAATTTGTAGTGTAAGCATTAATATGAGAAGGCCAACAAGCAACAGTTCCATCTGTTGTGTAATGAATTGTTTGCGGGTTGCAATTTCTACATTTGCTAATAATTACTTCTAGAATATTCATTGTTTCGAAACCATAATCTTCATAAATGCCATAATAAAGTTGCCTATATAGGAGTAAAACGTTGTCAGCATAATCAATTAATACATTTCCATCGCGTAAATCAGAAAGCCTTGGGCGTTTATCTTTCCGTTTATTAATCTTACTATGAACAGAACTGGAAATGATTATAGTTGATTGAAATTCAATGGCAATTTTCTTTAGGCGATTCATTATGTAGTTCATTTCGGATTCTCTGTCTGGAAATTCAAAATTTGAAACAAAACTATGAATGTTGTCAATATATAGGAATTTGATATTTTTCTTATTGCATACAGTTACTATTTCCTCTTCCATGTGCTCCCATTTAATAATATGGGTAATAAAATAACAATCGTCACGAATTATTTCGGCTCTGTCCTTGACAATCTCTTCGAACTGGCTTTTAATCTCTGAATATTCCAAACCACTAACTGTTTTAAGCAACTTATATAGAAGCCTTCGTTCATTTTCATCATTTGAAACAAAAATATGGCCACCTTCATTACATGTCATTAGATTAACCATTAAGTGAAACATAAACGAAGTACGTCCCATTCCTGAACAAGAACTTATTACAGTAATGCTGCCAGGATAGAATTGTAATACTCCGTCTATTAGGCCAATAAGGTAAGGCTCTTTTCCAGTATCTCCAGTGTGCGCTAATTCTTTTATTGATACCATAGTGCTAATTGTTAATTACTTGTAGAAAGTAATGGTTATAATGATTTACTTACAATTATTCGCTTAACCATGTGTCATATAGATTCTACACCATTACAGTTGCTATAGCAAGGTATGTATGGGTTGCTCTTTGATAACAAAGATAGATGAGAGGTGTGCCAATGTATGGCAGAGTAATAAGAATTATAAGTATTGCTCTAAGCTTTTAGATAATTCGTCTTTTATTCTTTGAACGAGAAAATTTGGAGATAATATTTTGACTTCGGAGCCGTGAGAAAGAAGTTCCATAATGAAATCGTGGGTTATTTGAACTTCTATCTGAATTCGCAATTCATTATTATTGTCGACGATAACTTTTTGCGATTTATGTAATGGTAATGATTTAATGAACTTGCCTTTTTGTGGTCTAAATGATAGTTCAATAGTTTCCACTTTTTCATTAGGAAGTTTAAATATTCCAAAAGATTCATCAAAGAAGGTATCAGGTTTTATCTTTTCAGGAATTTTGTAACTATTCTTAGAATGTTCAACAGTTATTTCATCAATAACTCTTTCAAGCGCAAATGTTTTAATCACATTCTCCTTAATTTCACGGCCTATCACATACCACCTGTTCTTAAATTCCTTTACAAAGTATGGTTCTATTTCTCGTTTTGAAAAATCTTCATCAATGTATTTACTGTAATTAAAATCTATTTTTCTACGATATCTTATAGCATTAAGTATAATAGGCAAATATTTTCCACCAGTTTTTCTTGGTTCTATAGAGATATAATCGTTTATTCCTTCAAATTGCTGCCAAATGTTTATAATCCTATACGAATCTAACAATAAAACCGTGTTCTTTAATTCGAATTCATACTCGATAAAGTATCCTTTTCGTGAACTGTCATACTCAATTTCGATACCAAATAATTCAGAGATTTCTGATAGGTCTCTATGAAAAGTTCTTTTTGAAAGAAAAGACTTCTCATCCTCCCAAATTATTGAACTATTGTATTTACCAACAATTTCTTTATATGTTATATATGGATTATTCTTAATGAGATCGAACAACCAAATATAACGCTTGAAATAAGTTCTTTTTGACATAATTTCGTTCTTCTGATTTTTATTTTGAAAATCAAAAATGTTTTGATCATCCCTAACATCATATCCTCGCACATGGGGGTATTGGTTTGCAGGCTTTATTACGAGAATCATTATGCATCTAATATATTCCAAGACCAGAAAGATTCAGCCTAAAAATGCGAAAGGAATTTTGATATGCTAAAATAGCAGAATTAACTTCAATCTAACTCATACCCCCTTCAACTTTTCCGACTTTCGGGATTTGCTCAACGGTGTAATCGCTCTGCGGTCCGTCTCCATAATGGAGCTAGGGGTATTGCTGCTCATTGCCACGCCCGTTATCAGGGTTCTCTTCTCTGTATTTGCCTTTATCTATGAGAAGGATTATCTGTATGTTGCCTTTACGCTCATTGTTCTCTTTGTTTTAATTTACAGCTTTTTGCCACGTTAGGTGCACCCAGCACTACTTGTTGGGTAGTTTGAAATCGGCTGGCTTTGGCTAGGTGGGGTGTGATATTCTTGCTACTTTTATAGGTATTAATCGAGGCTCTGGCAAGGGGTTTAAGCAAGTATTGCAGCAGCAGAGGTTGGTATATTCATTTTAAAAATTTAATGGCATGAACTTTAAGGAATATCTAAAGGAGATAAGCATAGTAATTTTGGGAATCCTCATTGCTTTTTGGATAAGTAATGTTGGCATGAAATATAAGGAGCATACTACTCAAAAGCAGGTGTTACTTACAATTCTGAATGAGCTGAAGGAGAATAATAAAAATGTTGAAGCCACCATGCGGAATCTGGATACGCTGCGTTCGAACTTCACCAGAATACAGAAGAATACAAGCGTGCGTGGTAAAATGATGCTCTCCATAAGGTATAGCGGGTTGGATGTGAAAGGCATTGGCTACGAAACTGCAAAAAATACCGGTATACTGAAGGATATCGATTATAAATTGGTTTCAAAAATTGTGGAAAACTACGAATCGCAAAACTCACTCAAAGAGCAGGAGAATCGCATGAGCGATGAGCTATTTGTGCTGATTAAGAATGAACGTAGCAATAGGAGTAATTTGACTTATGTAATTCGTCTGATTACAAACCTGATGAATATCCTTACGGACTTTGATGCTGAGCAAAAGCAGCTAATCAAAGATTTAACGGTATTCTTGGATGTGAAGAGTTAAGTGCTGTATATTTTGGCGAGTTATAGCAATTGTTATGAAGATAAAGCTAATAAATATTGAAGGAAATAGTGTAGCCGAGATAGTATCGGATAGGGTTGAAATTCATAATACTGATGATGCGCTGGACATCATGGGCAATTGCAGCCATCAGGGGGCTGGAGGTATTGTTATTCTGGAAAGGAATATCATCTCCGAGTTTTTCGATTTAAGGACGGGTATTGCAGGTGAGATACTCCAAAAGTTCTCCACCTATGGTATGCGGCTTGCCATTGTGGGCGATTTCTCTAAATACACGAGCAAGAGTTTGCGCGATTTTATTTACGAAAGCAACAAGGTGGGAAGAATCAACTTTGTAAGTTCGGTGGAGGAGGCAAGAAGGGCGTTGGCGAAGCGTTAGCCTTGCAAACATTGGCCCATCCAGTTCTTTGTTGTATATTCTTATGTGAAAAAATTGATAGAGATGTTGAAAGCGTTTGATTTTGAGATGGAAATGCAGGTTCGCGACTACGAGTGCGACATACAGGGCATTGTGAACAATTCGGTGTATCAGAACTACCTAGAGCACTGTCGGCATAAGTTTCTCAACACTGTGGACCTCGATTTTGCCACAATGCACAACGATGGCATCGATGCCGTGGTGATACGCGCAGAGTTGGAATACAAGTCGTCGCTTAAGCCTGGTGACGATTTTCTGGTGAGGTTGAAGATGGGGCGGAGGGGAAACCTTCGTTTGATTTTTGATCAGGAGATTTTGCGCAAGTCGGATATGAAGGTGGCCATTGAGGCTCGCATCTTTGCTGCGCTAATCCGAAATGGTCGCCCTGTTTCACCCGATTTGCTCATGGATAAGTTTACCTCAGCAGGTATTACACTTGAGGAGGTGAAGTAGGAGCTAGGCTAGGCTCTGTTGCTGTATTTGAGATCGTACGTAAAACAGACCCCGACAAGCAATTGCCGGGGTCTGTTTTTGGAAGTGGAGTAGGTGATATACTAACCCCTTAGATATCAAGTTTCCTACTGCCCAACCACTTCACCATTTCTGGATCGCGATGGTCGAAAAATAGACTCATTTTAGTGTCCATTGCCACAATAGCATCCATGTCTTCGTGGCTTAACTCAAAATCGAAGATGTTGAAGTTTTCAACGATGCGTTCTTTTCGAACAGATTTTGGAATGGCAACAACACCTCTTTGAGTGAGCCAGCGCAGGACTACCTGAGCTACGGATTTATTGTGTTTTTTGCCAATTGATACCAGTAGATCATTCTTAAACATGTCGTTTCTACCTTCGGCAAAAGGTCCCCACGACTCAATTTGAACATTGTTCTCTTTCAAAAATTTCTGGGTGTCAATTTGCTGATGGAAGGGATGTGTTTCAATCTGGTTAACCGCAGGAACCACCTTGTTGTGGATAATCAAGTCAATTAAGCGATCTGGTTGGAAGTTGCTAACTCCTATGGCTCTTATTCTGCCATCACCATACAGCTCCTCCATTGCCCGCCACGAACCGTAAATGTCCCCATAAGGTTGATGAATCAGGTAGAGGTCCAAGTAATCCAGCTGCAACCGCTTCATCGCCTTTTCAAAAGCCTTTTTTGTGCTTTCGTAACCGGTATCCTGAATCCAGAGTTTGGTGGTAATAAAGAGTTCTTTCCTTGCCACCCCACTTTTTTTGATTGCTTTACCAACAGCCTCCTCATTCATGTAGGCCGCTGCTGTATCAATGAGCCGATAGCCGGTATTAATTGCCTCAAGAACGCTTCTTTCACACTCTTCGGCGTCGGGTACCTGGTAAACTCCAAAACCTAAAATGGGCATCTCTACACCATTGTTCAATGCTATCTTTTGCATTATCAATTTCTTTTAATTTTTCAACTTACTTTTTTACATACTTGTTTTCACGGGCACTGTAGCGTGGGCCAACGTTTGGATATTTCTTGACAATTGTTTCAATTGCTTCCATATCTTTTGCTGTGAGTTCCACATCGGCTGCACCAGCATTTTCTTCCAGATATTTTCTACGCTTTGTGCCGGGAATTGGAATAATGTTGTCGCTTTGGGCTATTACCCATGCAATGGCCAGCTGGGCGGGCGAACAATATTTGCTTTCGGCAAATTCAGCAAATGCCACTGCCAGCTTCTGGTTATTGTCCAAGTATTCTCCGCTATAGCGAGGTGAATTTGCACGGAAGTCGGTTGAGGCAAGAGAGGTTACATCCAGCTTGTTGGTAATTAATCCACGACTTAATGGTGCAAAAGGAACGAAGGTAACCCCCAGCTCTTTGGTAAGGGGAAGAATTTCCTTTTCAACATCACGGGTAAGCAGTGAGTATTCGCTTTGCAAGGCGGAGATAGGATGCACCGCGTGTGCCTTTTTCAAATCCTCTGCACCACATTCACTTAAACCGAGGTAACGCACCTTTCCCTGTTTTACCAGCTCTGCCATGGCCCCAACCGTCTCCTCAATTGGAATATTCGGGTCTACGCGGTGTGCATAGTAGAGGTCAATGGTTTCAATTTTTAAACGTCGAAGGCTATTCTCAACAGCCTCTTTCATCCACTTTGGTGAGGCATCTACATACATCTCTCCACCGGTAAAGGCACCGCCGGTGCCGCCTTTTACCCGAAAACCAAACTTTGTGGCAAGAAATATCCTGTCGCGGTTTGGTACAAGAACCTTGGATATCAGCTCTTCGTTTGCACCACTGCCATAAACGTCGGCTGTATCCCAAAAGTTTATGCCAAGGTCTAGAGCATATTCAAGGGTTGCAATACTCTCTGTATCGTTTGGTTGCCCGTAGGCATGGCTCATGCCCATGCAGCCTAAGCCCACAACCGATAATTCCTCTCCAGTTTTTGCTAGTTCTTTATACTTCATGATAATATCTCCTTTTTAAATTTTACACTAGTGTAACTTCATTAAACAATTTAAAGCAAATAATGCCCATTTTGTTAGCTCTTTCTTGATATGAAGTAAAGGTTTTTTTCAATTTATTGGTTTCAGTTTACCCCAATAAAAAACCTGTAAGCGTTGACTTACAGGTTTTTGTTTTGTTTTTTAGCAGCGGAGAGTTAGGGATTCGAACCCTAGAACCCCTTTTGAGGATTACACACTTTCCAGGCGTGCGCCTTCGACCACTCGGCCAACTCTCCTTTTTGAGGCTGCAAATGTAGAAAAAATTGTTTCCACAGAAAGGGTTTCC
>DATKTT010000112.1:0-10067 GCA_035530955.1 Williamwhitmania sp.
CCAGCCAAACCTTTATTTATTGTGCCATAGCCAAGGCTGAAATAACCGTCGGTGGCCATACTTGCTGTGCTCATCCCAAGTAAGCTCATGGTAATTAGCACGTTTCTTAGTAATTGTCTTTTCATAGTTATGTATTTAAATAACGATGTTAAAGTATGTATAAATCCAATAATATCAATATAAGAAGGTCTGGATATATGGATATATAGAGCCTTAACTGTTTGTATAATAATAAAATACTTATTTATATGATTTTTATCAGATTGAAACATGACAACTATAACTATGCTGATTTAGTTCGAATTGTGGTGTTCGGACTGTTTTTAAGCATGATTCCCTATTCCAATTGAACTAGGCGTAATTATTTTCGCCATCATGGTATAGAGGGCGGTAAATGTTTTAGACATGAATATGCTTAGTAATGGCAGCTAGCTGCTTACCTGCAATGGAAAAATGCTTATCTCCCTTAATTAATTTAGACGGTAGTGTGCCCAGTATTGCGAAGTAACATGGCGACAGGAATGAGCAGCAACATGCTAACACCAACAACCATAAATGCTACCATATAACCAGAGGTGGTTGACATTGAGGCTGCAAGTGCCGATATGATGGTGGAGCCAATTATTTGGCCGCTGCTAATAAATAACGTGAGTATGCCCTGGGCCGAGGCTCGTTCCGATTTATCCGTTTCGTTGAGCACTACAAACCGAAGTGATGAGCCAGCAAGAATGGCCATCCCAAGCCCAATAACCACTTCAGCACCATAGAACAGCCAGATGTCGCTGTGGGATAAAGATATCATAACCAAGCCGATACCGGATAGAATAACGCCACCAGTAATTACTGGTTTTGGACCAATTTTATCCAAAACCCTACCGCCTATTGGTGAACCTATGGCCACTGCTCCAACCAGTGGAAGAAGCATGAAGCTCGCCGACGAGGTTGATACACTATAGGCTGCAATGGCAAACTTCGGGAAAAATACGAATGCTGCTTGCAGAAAGCCAGTAGCTGTGGCAATGGCTCCGGCAATTACTATTTGCTTATTGGTAAGGTAGGATATTCTTACCACAGGGGCTGCGGCTTTTTTCTCAGCCATAACAAGCAGGACGAGACTTACCAAGCTCACCAGCAGTGCTATTGCGCCGAGGTGCTCTATTTGCTTCATAAACGCTGGCGGATTTAGCCAGAGTGTAAACGAAATTAATACCAAGGCAAGTAGCATGGAACCGGGCAAATCGAACTTAATGGGCTCCCTTACAAGCTTCCCCGGCAATATGCGGAGGCTTTGCACTATGAGGTAAAGGACCACTGGAAGATTAATCATAAAGAGAACATTCCAACTGAAATATTTTAGCAGAACCCCTGCAATAACGGGTCCTATGATGAACGCGATGCCAAAAACGGCTCCAATAAGTCCAAGGGCACGGCCTTGTTTTTCAACAGGGAAAATGTCGCCTACGGTAGCGGAGGCTACGGGGAAGATGCCGCTCGCTCCAAATCCTTGAATGGCTCGCCCAGCAATAATCAATGGGAAGCTGTGGGCAAGGGCTACAATACCCGACCCTATACCAAATAGGAGGAGCGATATGGCGTAGAGCAACTTTCTGCCATGTTGGTCGGAAAGCCTTGCCATGGGTGCAATGCCTATGAGATTGAACAACACATAAATGGAGAAAATCCAGGAGAGCTGATTCTCGCGAAGGCCTAAGGAGCGCGATATGGCTGGTAAGGCCGGACCAACAATGGAGATGTCGAGGGCACCCATTAGCGTGCCTAGAAATAGGACAAGTAATATACTGTTGTTACGTTTCATGTATTGACAGTTTGGTTATGCTGAGACTCTTCTCCTTTTTGTTAAACATTTTCATATAAATACTGGCACAGCAATAATTGTTCACAATGCTAACACATTTTAACGTCAACATTTGTATTAATGAGAAAAGGGAAATGGCGACTTAACATCTCCCTTTCGGGTGTACATTAATGGCTGTATAATGTTGTGGAGCAAATTAGAGCAGGGACTCGATGTAAAAAAATGGAGTAGATTAATCAAGGCTGCAATACGACCTAAATCAGTGTAGCGCTCTTCGCTGTATCTTTTTTGCTCAGATTCGGGTTGTCGACTTCCAACCTACTCTACCTATACTCCTTACCCTGCCAGGTATTCCGTGCTTCCAGCAGCTTCTCGAACATTACGCCTAGCTGGTCGGCGCGGTAGCTGCCCCAATTGGGTGCCACGAGAAACCAAGGTGGAACTTCATTCACAAATCGTTCCACTACGATATTCGGGTTAAATCTTTCGAGAAAGTTGGCAAGGAAGGAGAGGTACTCCTCCAGCCCAAAGAGATGAAACTGTTCCGGGTCAGCAATAAACTCCTTCTCCATGGCCGTATCTTTTACAATTTGCAGCTGGTGGAACTTTACCGTATCGAGTGGTAGCTGTGAGATGATGGCTGCCTCGTTGAGCATCTCCTCTCTGGATTCACGGGGTAACCCAAAAATGAGGTGGGCACCAGTTCGTATGCCACGCTTGGCCGTTTCACGGATGGCCCACTCGGCTTGTTCATAGGTATGTCCACGGTTAATGCGCTCCAGCGTTTTGTTGTGGCAACTTTCGATGCCATACTCTACAATAACGTAGTGGTGCTGTGCCAGCTCGGCAAAGTAGTCGAGCTTAGCCTCGTCGATGCAGTCGGGGCGGGTGCCGATAACCAGCCCAATAACCTTTGGATGGGCAAGAGCCTGGGCGTAGATATCCTTCAGTTTTTCGAGTGGGGCGTGGGTATTGGAGAAAGCCTGAAAGTAGGCCAGAAAACTTTCAGCACGCCGATACCGGTTGGCGTGAAATTCAATGCCCTCCTCCACCTGCTGGATAATTGGCTTTACCGCATTGCAGTAGCTGGGGTTAAAGGCGTCGTTGTTGCAGTATGTACAGCCGCCAGTGCCAACAGTTCCATCACGGTTGGGACAGGTGAAGCCTGCATCGATGGTGAGTTTTTGAACCCTACCGCCAAAGGTACGACGGAAGTAACCGGAGTAGGTGTTGTAGCGGCGTTTATCTCCCCATGGGTATATAGTCTCGGTGCTGCTCAATTGCCTTAAGCGAGTTTAAAAGAGTTTGGCTCTCTTAGGAGGCTTGGAATCGGGACGTTGGGCTGCCTTGCCAAACTTTGGATTGCGCCTGCCTGGTCCACCAAGGTTAACCTTCTTGTTCTTCTCCTTTTTCTCCTGAAAGGCGCCCTTGCCCTTCTTATTTGGTAAGGATTTGAGGTAGTTCTTGTCGAACAGTTTTGGACGCTCCTCCTCGGTGTAGATGTTGGAGATAATCAAATCGTCGGGAAGGGAAGCCAACGGAATTGCCTTCTTCATCATCCGCTCAATATCCAATTGGTAGGCCTGCTCAGCCTCGTTGATAAAGGTGATGGCAATGCCGTCCTTGTCGGCGCGACCTGTTCGGCCAATGCGGTGAATATAGTCGCCGGGAACGTCGGGTGTGTCGAAGTTTACCACGTGGGTTACGTCCGACAGGTCGAGACCACGGGCAATAATGTCGGTGGCAATGAGCACCCTGATAGTTCCATCTTCCAGCCTTTTAAGCGCGTTGATACGCTGGTTCTGTGCCTTGTTGGAGTGGATTACGCCAAGCTGGTCTGGGAACTTCTCCTCCAGCTGCTCGTGCAGCCTATCGGCCAGTTTCTTGGTGGCAACAAACACCAGCACCTTGGTCATCTCCGGCTCATTCCTGAGTAACCACTCCATCAGGTTTACCTTAGTAAAGAAGTTGGGAACGTGGTAGCCACGCTGGATAATCTTTTCGAGCGGAGTGCCGTGGGCGGCGATTTCAATGGTGAGCGGATTGTCGAAAAAGGCGGCGATAACTTCTCGTACCTCGTTTGTAAGCGTTGCCGAAAACATGAGGTTTTGCCTACGGGGTGGGAGTGAGTCGAGCAGGTTCATTAGCTGGGGACGGAAGCCTAGGTTGAGCATCTCGTCCACCTCATCGATGACCAACTTCTGAATGCTCTTTAAGCGCAGCAATCCGCATAGTGCTAGGTCCACCAAGCGACCGGGGGTAGCTACCAGCACATCCACACCGTTGTATACTTTCTGCTTCTGAGTGTTGATATTAGTTCCACCGTATACGCCAAGGTGGCGTACGGTCATATATTTTGTGATCCATTCGAGCTCCTTTATCACCTGTAGCACCAGCTCGCGGGTGGGCACCACCACTAGAATGCGAGGATGCCGTTGCTCCGAGTAGCTCAGCTGCCGGAGCATGGGGAGGAGGTAGGCCAGCGTTTTCCCCGTTCCGGTTTGCGCTATGCCCACCACATCACGTCCCGACATGATAACAGGAAACGCCTTCTCCTGAATGGGGGTAGGGTTTTCGTATCCAACATCGGCAATGGCGTTCAGCAGGGGTTTGGTGAGGTTGAGTTCGTCGAATGTCACGGTTTTCAATTTATTAGCCTGCAAAGATAGGAATAAAGTCGGAAGTAGGGAAGGCAAGGACTGAAGCAAATGGTAAATGTGCCAATGATGCAAAATGTCAATGAGGCAATGAGACAATGAATAATTTGAAAATGAGACAATTTGAGAATTAGAAATCGGAGAATGAGACAATTTGGCAAGGTGCGGTTACCATTTTTAACGGAACCTTAACTGCACAGCGATACACAGTGAGAACATGGTGTAACACAGTGTCACTAAATCCGAGAGAAGAAAACTTCGCTTGAAAAGTTGGACAATTCACCGCAGTTAAACTAGAAACTAGGAACCATGAATTAGGAACCAGAACCAACCAAAGTAAGCTCCACCTCGCTTATTCTGTTCAACGATTAGCTAACTTCAAATACTTTCGTACGTTTAATGATTGTATCAGTTTTTCTAGTTTATACGAACCAAATTTGCCTTCCAGCTTTCAGGAATGTCGTTGTAACTCATAATTTTGAGCGTCGGGGTATTGAGGCTTGTGGCAGATTTTACAAGTGTTTCGTTGATAGATTTTGTGTTGAGCTTCCACATGGCGCCGGTTATGGGGTCAATAATAAGCCAACCCATAAGGCCACCAACCGCAATATTTCCAAAAACATACCAACCGTCGAGCGAGAAGAATACAGGCACGGTTACCGATTCATATCCGGGCATTTCAAAGGTTACCGTGTAGCTCGCCTTTGTAAAGTATCCGGCACTGGCAGCTAGTGTAAATGTAGCAGGGGTAATAGTGCTATATATGTTGATCCCATTTCTGTTCATAACAGTAACTTTGGCTCCGGGAGGATTGCTAGTGACGGAAATGGGGTAGATGCTTTTGCTAACTATGGTTGCACAACCTGATAGGATTAAAAATGCTGCAGCTAAAAGTGTTTTGGTTCCTAGCTTGTAAAATGTACTTTTCATTTATTAGGGAATTAAATCGCTCCTACTCATAAGGCTTTTCGGTTACGCCCCGTTTTTTATAGTGGGTTTCTGCTTCCACTTATTTTCTGTGTTTTATGCGGAAATCAGCTTGGCCTGGCATTCCTCTACCAAATGTATTGCTAAATGAATCCATTGTCAATGGGCTATGAACTAATTTTTAGCTATTTTGCTTAAACAAGGAAAAGAGGGGATGAAGGAAGGAGACAATGTGGTGTATGATTTGGAAATTTGAAAATGAGCCGATTTGAAAATTGAAAAATGTGCCAATTAGCCAATCTAGCAATATGCCAATTAAAAGAGAATCCAGTCCTGCTTATGAAAACACAACGAATTGGAAATTAATCAGTAGCAGAGCAGGTTTTGAGAATGAGCCGATTTGGAAATTGAAAGATGAGCCAATACGACAATCAGGCAATGGACGGACAAGTCGTCGAACGCAACCGACCGGAGGGAGCTCAGCGGAGCTAAACCCGAAACTAGGAATTAGGAATTAGAAACTATCTAATTCTCACTGTGATGGATTCAGGAAAATCTTTATTTAGTTGGTTTCTATCTGTGTAACCTGCATTTATGGCTTTTTGAAGCATGGCTAGCGTCGCTTCATTCTCTCCTTTCCAGAGGTAGGGGAAGGCGGAAAAGTAGAACATATCGGGGTTCTCCGGCTCCAGCATGCGATAAATGGAGAGGATCTTATTCAGCGCTTCCGCATTTTGCTCACCTATGGCTTGCTTACAAAACGAGTAGCAGGCAATTCCCAAGAAACCTTGTATTCTTCGGTAGGTATCCTTTGCGTAGGAATCTTGCTCCGTATTGATCTTTTCTGCCAACGTTTTGATCTCGTTTTTCCACCATAGCGTATCTTTTGATTGAAAGGCATTTAGGTAAGGTTGACGCACGCTGATTTCAAACTGAAGATACTTTTCCAACCGGGTTAGCTGGCTGGTATAACCCTGATTGCTCTTTAATTCGTTGTAAGAGGTGGTAAAAGTTTTATCGTCATTAAAAGGCTCCGTTGTGGCCATGTTGCTGGCAACCAGCTCCGCTTTCAGAAAATTCCCATTCTGTTGTAACGAATCGATGCGCAATTGCTGATTCTGACAATACCGTTTTAGCTGCAATTTCGGCAGTGAGGGAATATCCTCCGCTTGGCACGATAGGCGGAGAAAACCAAGCTCATTTGTCAACATCAGGCTATCGGGCCAGCCGTGTGAGGCGTTGGTCAGCTCAATTTTAAGGTTAGCTGGAGTTCGCTGCTCCTGAAACAGGTATTGAGCGGTTTCCATAAAGTTAAAATCGTCCATTCCAGAAATGGAGATAATAGGACAGTGGAGCGCATTAATCTGGTCCGAATTGGCCAGTGCACCGCATAGGATTAAGCCGTTTACCTGATGAGTCAGCGCATATCCCAGCACCATGCGTGCACCTCCGGAAAAGCCAGTCATGAAAATCGTGTTCCCCACCGGATATTTCTGGCGCACATCATCAACCAAGGTTTGGATAGCTCCTACGTAACCTTCAAAATCGTTTTTAACAAAATTGGAGGCAACGAGCAGTGTTGGATACAGGTTGGCTCCCTGTTTGAATTTATCGATGGCAAACTTTCCATTACCGTGTGCGTCAATGATTACAAGGAGCGGCAGTTTCTCGTCAGCGCTACTTCTTTGGGGCATGTATACTTCATAGGTGTTTCGCGAATCGACCTTGCAGGAGTCCGTTTTTGCAACAGCCTTAACCGTTTCGTTCGACTTACCTGCACCGCTGCAGGCTACCAGCCCGCAAAGCAGCGTGGCGCTTAGAAGTAGAAATAACCTGTTCATTGTAATGCATTTTTTACAAATATAGAGATTTGTTTGGGCGCATTGACTGATGGCTATAATTCTTGTTTCGAAGGAACTATATCCGTTTTAAGTTGGTAATAATTCGATTATCTATACTGTTTAATAATTGCTTCATACTACCTAGCTGATATTTCAGTCGCGTGTCCAATAATATGAAAAGACATCAATGTCAATAAAATATTAACATTGATGTCTTTACTTTTAGGCTTTAGTTCCAAATTGTATTTGGATAGAGCTTGCCAAATGCACTAAAATCTATTGACTTACTCCGAATATTTCACGGGGATAATATGAACGAAATGCTCGTTATTATAAGCCATCACTCCAGAATCATCGCGTTCCATTCCTGCAAATGCATCAAAACCAACGATATATCGACTACCATCCTTACAAGTAATTAGCCCTTTTTCCAAATCCAACGTATAGATATCTTTGTAGTATTGGAACTTGCCATCTGAACCATTTATGGTCATAAATAAAGGATTCATTAAGTGCTTGTAATCGACACCAAATCTTTCATCTCCATTTAAATTCTTTTCCACCACTGTTTTTGAGTAATCTTTTTGTTCGGTAGATTGTATTGGAATGAAAAATTCAACCTCATCATTTTTAGACGCTATTAAATTAAAAGTGCCCTTTGCTTTGCTGTATGGTCGGTTCAACATAAACATTTTTTCAAAGGCCAAGGTTTCGCTATTATATACAAACACAAAATCTTCAGCATAATAACTTAAGGTTGGCGGCATTCCTTCGCCCTTAAAATTCGGATCACTTACTGTGTAAACCGATTGTCCCCAGATATATAACTTCGCATTGGTCTTCTGAACGCCTTGCATTTCAAACTCTTGAATACCCCAGCGGAAAGCAGGTTTGTCTGCTAAAGATCCAAGTTCTTTGCGAGAAGAATTAAGTTGTCCAAAGTTCCCAGTTGGAATGGTAGTATTCGCTTTTAGTTGCTCCTCCGTGTTTTTAAAATCTTGACTTTCCCCATTTTTGCTTATTTTCTTAATTCCAAAAAAGTTACCATCGGCACCGTATGCATGAAAGCTTATATAGAGGTTCTCTCCATCACCAAAGGCACCATGAATCTTTTCCCATCCTTTATTATCGGGTCTGAAATTAACTACGGAGGAGATTATTTCACCCTTATTGGAACAAAATACGAGCTGTACATTCTGCTTATTAGGATCTGCTTCCTTTCCTGCATTCAGCCTTTCAAAAATCAGTAGTTGCCCAATTGACTTTTGGGAATCGTTTATATCATAAACCGTTCTTTGTTCCTTATAGGTTCTTGGATAATCAAATGAAACCTTTACCTGATTTAGTATTTGGCAGGATGGGGTAGTTATTATTATTTCATAGTTCTTAAAGCTGAAATACTTATCCTTATCGTTCTTTTCAGCAGGATAGACTGCTACTAAATGATTCGATGTTACATCATAACTTGTATTGTAGGTGGCATTGGATGCCATCTTATCTTTTCTTGTTGGATGTTCGCAGGTTATTAAATCACTTTTAGAAAGAAAATATTGCTGATAGTATGTGTCAAAGAGATAGGTTTTGATTCTTCTATTTTCAAAAGTGAATTTAGGCGAAGTTTCGGTAAAAAACATTGTTGGAAACATCTTGCTTATTTCCATTTCCGAAAAGAACTGACTAGGGTTATTATCTGGATTTATTGCAGTATTACCAGGTAACATCCAATAACCCTTTCGAAGTGATTGCCTTTCGCCATTTTTGCCCACCTCAATAACTTCTACCTTATTGCAACTTTTCAATCCTTGGCTTGAAAGAATAGCTGCTAGATCATCTCTTTTTCTTGCTTTTAGCATTTCAATGGAAACGGTTTCAACTTTGAAAATTTTGAAATTTGCTCCATCTTCCTCAATGTTGGAAACTGAATAAGTTCCATGATAGTCGCCCCAAGTATACAGCAATGGCTTGTTTTGAGAATACGCTAACGAACTAATTAGCGTAATTGCACTTAAGAAAAAGGTCTTCATGTTTTAGGTTTTAGGTTTTCGTTTTTAAATAAAAATCCACTATTTACGAATGTATATATTTGTTTTTAATTTTAAACAAATAATATCAATAATATCATCCATTTCCCCCTTTAATCATCTCTAAGGTTGCTGTGAATTGATATCTTAAGTGCTAATAGTTGTGTTTTTATCCGCCGTTAATCCTCATTTAGATAATGAAATAGCTGCATTTGCATCATAAGCCCCATGAGCTTAAATCCTTTGAAAAAGCAATCCCTTTTGAGTAAAAGGATTACTAAAATTCAATACTGTTTTCTGGTAGCCATTAGTTGATCCCCAGTAAACAAGCAACAGGTATTGGTATACTTCATCTTTTCCTAATTGCTTGATGAAAACTATGCCCATGGCTAAAGCCATGGGCATAGAATTGCATCCTAACGCACTCGGTGCACGCTTGCCCGATGTAAAATGCAATGAGGCTGCCATGCACCGAAATCACCAGAGGTTTACAGAACCACCTGCCTGCCGTAGCTAATGATCGATTACATGTTTTTCTTCAAACTAGAAGAGACCCTTTTCAAAGGCGGTGATTAAATAGCCAGAGATGCTCGCGCTAGAGGCATGGGGTGGCAGATTTCCTCTCTCAAACCAGCCAGCCTCCTTAATTTCTGTTTCATCAACTACGATTGGTTGGGTATCGTCGGCCTCGGCGGTAAAACCTAGCATGAGTGAAGCGGAGAAGGGCCAGGGCTGGCTTTTGTAGTACTTCAGATTCTTAATGTCTAACCCAACCTCCTCTTTTACCTCCCGAACCACCGTTTCT
>DATKTT010000113.1:0-3666 GCA_035530955.1 Williamwhitmania sp.
TGGAAGCAGAAAAAAAGTAGCTATATTTGCACCCGCAAAACATGGTGGTTGTAGCTCAGTTGGTTAGAGCGTCAGATTGTGGTTCTGAAAGTCGTGGGTTCGAGACCCATCTTCCACCCAAAGACTCCTTCGAGAAATCGAAGGAGTTTTTTTATGTAAAAAAACCACAACAAGAATTTGTTGTGGCGTGGATCAACCTAGTGGCAAATCTATTTTTTTACAGCACTATCAGGCACAAAATCCAGCGAAATGGAGTTTACACAGTTGCGAGTGTTCTTTGGCGTAAAGCCCTCGCCCATGAACACATGCCCCAGATGGGCGCCACAGCGAGCGCAGGTAATTTCGGTGCGTTGACCATCGGCATCTAGCGTGCGCTTAACAGCTCCCGGAATTGCATCGTCGTAGGAGGGCCAGCCACAACCGGCATCGAACTTTTCGGACGATCTAAAAAGCGGCGCTCCGCAGCGCTTGCATACATATACGCCTTTGCCATTAAATTTATCGTATTTTCCGGAAAATGGAGCTTCAGTTCCCTTCTTCACGATAACATTCTCTTCAGCAAGAGTGAGTTTTTTAAACTTGGAGGTATCCATAGTGGTAACTTTTTTATTATTGACTGTTTGGCCGCTGCAGGAGACGCTGCCCAGAACAAGCAGAATAAGGAGTAGTTTTTTCATCTTGAAAGATTTTCTAGTGTAAAAACAACAGCCATAACTAAATGTTTTTGGATAAAAATGGCAGATACAACTCACTTAGCGCAGCTAGAATTCGCTTGTGTAAAATTGCAATTGCGTACCACCAAAAAAAAACTACTACAAACATCAAAATGTCTCTGGGCTAAAAACAGACGTTATAAGTTTTATAATCTCACTGAAATCATGACAACGCCGGTATTATCAATTGCGATAACTTAATCTAACCATACCAAGCCATTGTGTTGTTTTTTCAGTAATCAAGATCAGAAACAAAAATCGAAATGACCAACGTGACCAATTGCGGCATTAATGTTTATGCTCTAGCTTTGCCTCCGGTTTACATACAGGTTCTAGTCAGGTGCAAGAGCCATTGCGGTGTGCTCTCACACCTTTAGGCGTAAGCAAAGAGCCCCGAGGAATCGGGGCTCTATCTTTAAAATCAAAACACTTACTATTTTGTCAATTCAGACAATCTCTTATCGGAGGTTCGCTTGTTTACAAAGATCACCAACCGCTGACCAGCCCGAATCATGTGTCCACGAATGTTATTCCAGTAGCGTAGCTCAGAAACCCTAACGTTGAAACGCATGGCGATAAAGCCGAGATTATCCCCACTTTTTACCCGGTAAACAACCCTCTTTTTTCCTGCAATATCGTAAACACCACCATAATTACCGGGAATGGCCAGCATTTTTGGATTAAAGAAAATACTATCCTTGTAGGAGTAGATCTCATTTTCCTTATCGATGAATTGAGAAATCAGAACCTGAGGTAACTTCAAAATGTAAGTTTTCTCCTTCCCCGGAATAATGTTTCTTATATACTGGGGGTTTAATTCCTGCAGGGCATCGAGGGGAACGTTGAGCACTTCTGAAATTTGCTTTAGATGTAGCATTCGATGAACATGAATGGTATCGACGGCAAAGGGCATTTCAATATTTTTAGGCACTAGGTTATGTTCCTTGTAATAGGAAAGTGCATAGGTGGCAGCAATAAACGCAGGAACGTAGCCACGGGTTTCCCTAGGCAGCAAGTAGTAAATTTCCCAGTAATTGCGTTTGCCACCCGAACGGCGAATGGCTTTGTTCACGTTACCTGGTCCGCAGTTGTAGGCGGCAATAACCAGCGTCCAGTCGTGGTAAATATTGTAAAGATCGCTAAGAAAATGGCAGGCAGCATTGGTGGCAGCCACTGGGTCCTTACGCTCATCCACAAAAGAGTTTATTTCCAACTTATAGAGTTTGCCTGTTCCATACATAAACTGCCACAAACCAGTGGCTCCCATTCTGGAAACGGCATTTGGATTTAGTGCCGACTCAATAACTGGCAGCACTTTTAATTCAAGTGGGAGGTTGTAGGCATCAAGAGTCTCCTCAAACAATGGGAAATAATAGTCGCTAAGTCCCAAAATCTCCTCCATCTTATCCTTTCGCTTTTGGGTATAAACCTTAATGTAACTCTTCACCACACCATTAAAGGATAGTTCCAGCGGTGAAATAATATTGTGTAACCGATGCATGTAAACAGAATCGGGCAAGTCAAGGTTCAGAGAATCACCCTCGTCCTTGTAATCGGTCATCAGATTTGTGGTATCCTCCTGCTGCTGTTTGTAGTATATCGAAAGTAAACTATCAAGATTTGTATTTTCAAATGCCGAATTGGGATTCTCTTCATTTATTGTAGGTGTGGTAGAAGCTGCTGCTGCAGATAATGGTAGAGGTAGGATTTTCTTTAGAGAATTTGTTTGACTCCAACCACTAACAGATAACCCAACACCAAACAAAATTGTTACTGCACAACCCTTAAAGAACTCCATTCGCTTAAAATTTTAAACATTTATAATTAAAGAATGAACCTTGCAATGGCAATAATTCAACCTAAATCAAAGGTAGAATCGAGAAAAGGCCACAAAAACAAAGAATTCAACGAAGTAAAAGTAGTAAAAATTAGAAACTAACCCAGAGATTGAACCCCGCAATGGGGGTCACGGTATAATAATAGCCATTCCCCACAGAGGCAATGGTGGCAGTGGGCTCCATCCTGAAGGCTAATTTATCGCTGATATCAAAGTCGAAGAAGTAGGCATCTACGTTGGCATCGATAATGTTTAGGGCATAGGTGGCTGCAAACATTATTACGGAAAGGTCTCTATTTCGTCGATATGCATCGCGATAGTTTTTAAGTTCAACGGCGCTCCTTGCTCCCGAAAACTCATCGATGGTGGCAGGATTATTATCGGTAAGATAGTTGTAGGCTTTTCGAAAACGGGTATACTCGCGATTATTAAACTCAATTGAGTAGGCCGAAGCTGCTAAACCTCCATAGATTAGGGGAATTTTCCAATACTTGTGATTGTAGATCTGCCCTAAGCCAGGAACCAACGTCGACATTAAGGTTGCCTTTGCTGGTGAATGACCAGGTTTTGGATGATGGTAGACTGCATCAAGTACCGATGAGATATAAAAAAGCCCTGCCCCCACATAGAACAGGTCACGCTGATCGCGATATTTCAAGTAATCTTGCTTTAGCCCTTGGACAGCCACCTCGGACATACCGGAGGTATTTATCTGATCAAATGCACGCAATGCTTTTTGGTACCGTAGGTTGTTCTGGTAGCCAAAGTACGCCATTGTAGCAGCACCTCCATAGAATATAGGTATTTTGTAGTAGTCGTGATTATACACTTGCCCGTAGCCCGGCAGCAGCATTGAACGAATCCAAATACTTCCTACACGGATCGTATCTCGTTTTCCAGCAGCTTGAGCGAGGGAATCAGCGCTCTGTGCAGAGACGCTGCAATTAAAAAGCAAGGCTGTAATCACCATCAGGGAAACAGCCTGTAGATATTTTAGCAAACGGTGAGTCAAAACTTTGGACAATTATTCAAGATTGAGCAACTCCATTTTTTCGGTAATCTCTTCAACCTCCTTTTCGCTGCGAAAAGAGATAATAATTTTACCAGTTCCTCTTG
>DATKTT010000114.1:0-3812 GCA_035530955.1 Williamwhitmania sp.
GGGGTAACTCCCATTCGGTTGAGTTCCTGTTCCACCGCCATAATGCAGCGAGGGCAAACCATATTTTTAATGTAGAGCTTCATTCCATCTAAATTTTCCAGAAAGGTAGCACTTGTTTTGTTGTCATGGCCAATGGATAAACAACTTTGGCGTACTATAGTTTCATCTCTAGCAGCTTTACGGCCCTAATCTCAGTGGGTGACACAGCCACCATCAGTGGGAACACTTCTACACCCTGCGCAATGGCTGCCTTAAGCTTGCGAGCATACTCCGGGTCGATGTGGGCGGCCGGTGCAAAGGCCTCCACGTCGGTTCGCTGAATAATGTAGAGCATGGCCGCTCTATAACCCTGCTGCTTTGCCTTTACCAACGTTTCGAGGTGCTTTTGACCGCGGGTGGTAACGGCGTCGGGAAACATGGCTAGGTTACCCTCCTTTAGCGAAACGTTCTTCACCTCCACAAAGCACGCCTCGCTTGCATTCCGTGCGTATAGGTCGAAGCGGCTGTCGTCGAAGGTCACTTCGCGCCTAACCTCGGTATAGCCTTGTAGCCCGGGAATGAGGTTGTTAACCAGCGCTTCGTAGCCAAATTGGTTGGGGTTAGCGGTGTTGATGCCCACCCAGCTTCCATCTATCTTAATCATCTCCCATGTGAAGCGCGTTTTGCGGTTGGGGTCAGCCGCCGGGGAGAGGTAGACCTCTGCACCATTCTCCAGACAGCTTTTCATGGAGCCGGAGTTGGTGCAGTGCGCCACCACCACCTCACCGCTATCGAGGGTAACATCGGCCAGAAACCGCTTGTAGCGTTTAACCAGCGTTCCGTGTATCAAAGGGGAGGAAAATTTCATATCTCAGTTTTCAGAGTAACGGTTTTGTCAACCTTTAGTTTGATAGCTATCTAAAAAGAGAGTGAGTTCAGTATAACCATTCTTTTTGGTCCATCGAAACCAGGTGTGTTTGTCGGAGTGCCATAATTTGAATTCTTCAACGGTATTTAACAGCAAAATCGAATCAAACGGATACCAACGGCCTCGTAGAGGCCTAACGTTGGTAGAAAAATAAATCATATAATGTTAGCGCTCCGTAGGTGCGCAACTATTCTACTCAAATCACTGGACAAACGAAATTTGTTGCGCACCTACGGAGCGCCAACGCCTCTCCAAACAATAAGCTACCAACGTTTGGCTCCTACGGAGCCTAGGGCACTAAACTCCGCAGCTGGGAACAACAAAAATTTGCCGGACAACCATGCTAAAAACGAAATTTAACACTTTATTTTCCATTCAACCACGATTCTTCCCTGAACTCCCATACTTTTGTGCTACAATTTTATGCGAATGAATTCTATCGTAGGTAAAGTGTATTTGGGGGTGATACTGGCCATTCTGGTTGCCGGCTGCTCGGTTACTACCAACATTCCAAAGCCCAACGAATCGTATAAGCTCACCGATCTGGGCACCTCGGTTTCCACAGTGGCCATTCCCGTTTCGTTTAACCGTGCTCAGCTGCTGGCCTCCATCAACCACCGCTTGGATGGGCTTATCTACGAAGATAAAGGCAGCTCCGACGAAAACATGCAGGTGAAGGTTTGGAAAATTCAACCCATAACGGCCTCCTTTTCCGGAAATTCGGTAACCTATAGCGTTCCCATCAGGGCATGGGTGAGCGCAAGCGTTGGGCTGCTGGGCTACTCGCTATCATCTGAGCTGGAAGGTGAGCTGGCCATGACATTTACTACAACCTTTACCTTTGGCAAGGACTGGAGCATGGTGCCAAAAACCACCATGACAGGCTATACCTGGCTGTCGGAGCCCAAAGCAAGAGTTGGACGGCTGCAGTTACCGGCCTCCTTCATTGCCGAAAAGGCTTTGAGCAGGGCAAAGCAGGATATCTGTAACAAAATCGACGAAAATTTTGGTGACGGTATCAGCCTCACGGTCGTTGTGGATCAGCTAACTACATTTGTTAAAAAGCCCATTCTAGTTAACCCCGACTACAACATTTGGCTGGTTTTAGTGCCGCAAAAGGTCTCCATTTCATCCTTCACATCTACCGATAGCCTGGTGTCAACAACCATTGGACTGCAGGCTGTATCGGAGGTTGTAATCGATAAGCAGTCGCCCGATCTCTGGCTCGATGCACCAAAACCACAACTGGTTGCTGGTAACGATGCTGACCGCTACGTGAACATCAACTTTGGTGTGGACGTTCCCTTTGAGGAGGCTGAAATGCTTTTCGCCAAAGGGGTGGTTGGAAAATCGTTTAGCCAGGGACGCAGAACCGTTAAGGTGGATAGCCTGCGTATTTATGGAAGCGGTGATAAAATGGTAATCGGAACGCAGCTGGAGGGTAGCCTCAATGGTTGGATATATTTTAAGGGAATTCCACGCTACAACCATGCAACCAATAGCGTTGAAATGGTAAACCTTGACTACGAGCTGCAAACGAGCAATATTCTCCATCGCACTGCTTCGTGGCTCTTTAAGAGCTCCATTTTGGAGTCGGTGAGGAGGGCAATGGTTTTTCCCGTGGGTGATGAGCTTACCAAAACCTTAGCGGAGATTAACCGAAACCTAATCAGAAATAGGAATATCCCCAACTTGGAGCTGAACGGTAAGATTACCGAGCTGGCAATTGACCAAATCGACCTCATTCCCGATGCATTTCGTGTAAAGGTGAAGGCTAAGGGAGAAGTTGCGGTAGAGGTGAAGAGGATTCAATAGATAAAGGAGTTAGAGAAGTCAAAGAATTAAGAGAATTCAATACAATGTGGAGACGCACGATCGTGCGTCTCCTTTGTGACGATACATGAATTCAACCGATTGTAGGGGCGGAAAATTTTTTGTCCAAAGAAATAACCGCGAAGCGGTTCAATATGAATAGCCATAGGCATCAGCCCATGGTAAAGGCAATTTAGAGTGCAAGCGCTAAACTTTGCCTTCTATGCACCGCAATCCACAGCTTCATGCCCAGATAGACCACCTCGAAGAGGTGGCATGTTTGTAGCCGGGGGTGTCAACCCCCGGACAGGAAGTGGCCATAGTGGTGGCGGTGCACGTTCGTAAGATTGCTCAACACACCGAACCTTCCATGCACCGCAATGGCAAAAAGTTAAACGAATAGGATGAAGTTATAGGAAGTCGCAGCGCAGCGAAGATCCCGCATAGCGGGGTTAGAGAAGTCAAAGAATTTAAGAGAATTCAACCGAATGTAGAGACGCATGATCGTGCGTATCAGTGGTTTTCATCCACAAACAAATAGAACAGTTGGAATACCGAATTCGGTCAACTAATGAAGGCGCCCATTTCCTAATAACCCTACCAGCCTATTAACCTAAAAATCTAATCCCCTCACTGCCTTCTTTTCCTCAATGGCTTGAGCAAAAATTCCAATCCGTTAAGCTGAATTTCGTAGGCCGTTTCAATCAAAACACCCAATCGTCCAGGAGGAAATCCCTTCTGCTTAAACCACACAAGGTAGCCCTCCGGCAAATCGCAAATCAACCTGCCCTTATACTTGCCAAAGGGCATCGGCATGGTTGTTAACTCTGTCAGTATCTTTATATCAGGTTGAATGTTTTCCACTTTGAACCTATTGATTTAGAAGTCGTTTTTGCGACGAAGAACTTTTTTTAACGATTGCACCTTTTTCTTATCAAGACGCTTTTCCTTTGATGCTCTGGAGGGTTTGGTTGGGCGCCTCTTTTTGCGAGGGGTAAATAGCTGCTGCAGGAGCTCATAAAACTTGGCTGTGCAGATTTCCTTGTTTTTCAGCTGCGAGCGATCCTCCTGCGAAACAATGAGCAGCTCACCA
>DATKTT010000115.1:0-3297 GCA_035530955.1 Williamwhitmania sp.
CATCATCCTTATCGGCCACCCCATCCTTATCGGTATCCTTCGGTTTACGCCCAAAGGTGAACACCATTCCGGCATGGATGTGAGCATTGGTTGCCGACTTGTAATTTGGAAAGGCAAGAATGTTGTCGGTGGCAGCATAAAATTGCATTGCCCCAACATTGAGTGAAATGCCAAGGCCAAGGTTGTTATAACTCTTGTTCATGATGCTATACGATGCCGAAAGACCTATTACACGGCCAACCTGTGAGTAGTAGGAGAGCGACACCGATGGAAGCATCTTCTTATTGTAAAACTGGCTGTAGAACAGCAAGCCAACGGTATTCTTGTCGTTGATGTTATAATCAGCACCAAGGTAGAACTTCACCGGCAGATAGGTTTTATAGGCCTGACCATAAACCGAATCGACTTTAAACTTATCCTTTAGGGTATCCAATACCGACGAAAAGCCATCGCCCAAAGTTGTGCCATGGCTGATAAAATTATTAATATCGATACCATTAAAATTAACCGTCTCACCAGGCTTTTGGCTAACCAGCGTCAATAGCTGCTTCTTCCAGTTGATGTAGCCTAGGTCGATTAACGACGCCGAAAAGGTAAATTGGGAGTTCAGCTTGTAGGTAGCACCAAGATCGATGCCGAAACCCAGGTTACCGGGAAAAACTAAGCTGCTAACACTTTGGTTGCTGAGGCTATCGATACCAGAGGTGCGAATCAGCACATTCGACTTCATCTGCAAATCGAAGCTGTTGGGATCGGTGTAGAGGCTGGCGCTTCCTCTCTCGGTATTTATATTGAACCGCCCATCAAGCAGCTTGATGCGCATACCAACCGTAAGTTTCTCATCCACATCCTGAGCTAAGCCAAGAGAAAACTCATCAAAAACCATGGCATCATAGCGTGTATCGAAATTAAGGGTTTGGCCTAGCCCAACCGCTCCATTCCCCTTCCAAATAAAGTTGAAGAGGTCTTTGGAATACATAAACCGAGAAATGGTTCGTTCCCTAAAGGCAAAGGAGATGTAGTAGCTATCGGCTGCCCTAAATCCAAACGAAAGAATGTCGATATCGAGGTTTGTAAAGAGGTAGTTGCTCGAGCCAAGTTTACCAAGTAGCTTATCGATATCCAGCTTCAATGAATCACCATCGTGAGTAATGATATTATTGTAGCTAAATGAGTTGGATGCATTAAAGTAAATGGAAGATACAAATGGATAGCCAACAAAGGAACGGGCCTCTGGAACCAATGCCGGGTTTTGATACATCCGGCTAGGAACCAATCGCATGTGGTAAAGGGTAAAATCTTGCTGTGCTTTTGCACCGATGGAAATCACTAAGAACGCAACTCCCAAAATCGTAAATTGAAGAATCTTTTTCATGGTTAATCTGATTTTGGGTTAAGGCTTAACATTGAGTTGCGCCTGAGCGGCCAACTTTACCTGAAGTCGATAGTCACTGTAAATCTTCACATTCTGACCTACCGATCCAGAGGTATTCATCACCGCTTTAACCAACAATTTCTCGGATCCCACAATCTTGTCGATTCGTGCCTTATCGTATGTAAAGTTGCTTATCTTTTCAGTCGCTTTTGTTACTGCTCCGGTAGTAAGATTTACATCACCAGCCGGAACTATTACGGTATTATCGGTAACTAGTGAATCGAGAACATTGTAGCTGCCATCGGTGAAGTAGATCTGTATCTTAGCGTCCATGGGAAACTCGTTAATAATATCGGAACGGAGGAGCAGCTGCTGAACCTGATCAATATTATCTACCTTAAAATCGAAGGTATCCTGAACGGCAAAGTTGGCCACGCTACCGTAAAGCGGGAGACCAAATTCAACGTCGATATTGAAGCGACTTGAATCACGCAGAAAGTTCTCTGAAACTTCACCGCTAGGGTTTGTCATGGCATTGAACATGTATTCTATGGTTCCTGGTTTTAGCAGGTTTATAAAAGCTGAAATGGCACCCCCCGTGGCCGTATTGTCTACACTAAGCGTAGTTACCTTATTCTGGTCTACATCGCTGTAGGCTGGTGAGGTTATGGCAATAGGGTTTGGAATACCTGAATTTCCAGCCAAGTCCAACGATTGTCCTGAGGTTGAACTCGTTCCTTTAAGTTCACCAATGCCAAGCCGAATGGGTAAACCTAAGGAGTTGGTAAAGGTGAAGTTGAAGTATGGATTCACCAAGTTGAACTCACCGTCAGAAAAGGCTTTGTTGAAGAGGTTAATATACGCCTTCTGGGTGCCGCTAAAAAGATAAAAGCGTCCAAAATACCCAGAGGCAACCTTCACGTCGCCAGAGCTTTGAACAAATGAAAAGGAGATATTGTCCCCTGCCTGAAAGTTTGGATCACTGTTTAACGTTAAGGTAGCATTTAGCCTTATGGTGCTTGGCTTTCCAGAAACCTTGGTTAAGTCGAATGTGTAACCGCTCAAATCAACCACCGAAGTTCCACTGGCAATGGGGTTGATACCCCCCTGAAGCGTTGTGCTACCCTTGGTGGCATCGGGCATGGAAAAAGTGAAGGAGCCACTGTTGCTAAAGCTAGAGTTTACGCTCATGACAAGACTTCCGGATGTGTAGGTAAGCGAATCGACCCTAATGGTATCAGCAGGTGTGAGGGTAATGTCCTGCTGAAAAGGAATGGAAATGGAACTGCTATGAAGCGTATTAGCCTCAATATTAGTCAAGGTATGGCTAAATCCAAAACTTTGCTGCGGAATTGCAAACGACTCCATGGGGCGAACGGAGTAGAGCCTATCCCTGTAAACGAGGGTAACAAAGTTGTCGTTATCCACCACAAAGTTGGAAGAATCACCAGTTTGCTTAATAATGTCCATAATGGTCAAATCGGAGGAGACCAATGGTACTGCAAGGTTTGGATTCCATCGTATGTCTTCCAACTTGCTAAAATCGAAGTCCGCGCTTTTGATGCAACCAGAAAGTGGAATCAGCAGCAAAATTAGGGCGAAAGCGATGTTTGCGACGTTAATTCGGTTCATAGGATATTGGGTTTGGGTATTTCAAAAGTAAACAATTTTAGATAGGATTGACCATCAATTTGCTGATCGGTGAATATTTATGAACTATATTTGGTCATTACCTAAAACTTGTGAACGATGAAAATAATAAAATGGTTACTTTTTGGAATTATAGGGCTTGCCGTATTATTACTAGTTATGGCCCTGTTTTTACCTTCCAACAAGCACCTCGAAGGTAAAATCGTTATCAAGGCTCCAACACGGATTATCTATCCGCAAATTGCCAACTTCCGCAACTGGGAGAAATGGTC
>DATKTT010000116.1:0-15370 GCA_035530955.1 Williamwhitmania sp.
AATTGGATATAAGGTTCGGTATGTGCGCAACATTACCGACGTTGGACATTTGGAGAATGATGCCGATGAAGGTGAAGATAAAATAGAGAAAAAGGCGCGGCTCGAAGAGTTGGAACCGATGGAGGTGGTGCAGTACTACACCAACCGCTATCATCGGTTTATGGATAACTTAAATGTGCTTTCACCAAGTATTGAACCTCATGCATCGGGCCATATTATTGAGCAGATTGAGATGGTAAAGACCATTCTTGAGAATGGCTTTGGGTATGAACGCAATGGTTCGGTATACTTCGATGTAGAGAAGTACAATAAAAAGTATTTGTATGGTAAGCTTTCGGGCCGGGTGCTCGAGGATTTAATGGCCAACACGCGCAACCTCGACACCCAGAGCGATAAGAAAAACTCATTCGATTTTGCCTTATGGAAGAAAGCGTTACCTGAGCATATCATGCGGTGGCCATCTCCTTGGAGCGATGGTTTTCCCGGGTGGCACATGGAGTGTTCGGCCATGAGCATAAAGTACCTTGGCGAGCAATTTGACATTCACGGCGGAGGCATGGATCTGATGTTTCCACACCACGAGTGCGAAATAGCTCAAAGCACTGCTGCAATGGGGCATGAGACTGTTCACTACTGGATGCACAACAATATGCTCACCATTAACGGTCAAAAGATGGGTAAGTCGTTGGGTAACTTCATTACGCTAGAGGAACTTTTTACAGGCAACCATCCGATGCTGGAGAAGGCCTATAGCCCAATGACCATTCGCTTTTTCACCCTGCAGGCACACTACCGAAGCACGCTCGACTTTTCGAACGAGGCGCTGCAGGCTGCCGAAAAGGGGTTGCTGCGGATGCAAAAGGCCTACGACTCCATCAAAAAGGTAAAGCCTTCGACAACCTCCTCACTTAAGGTTGATGAGTTGCATGCCCAATGTCTTGAGGCTATGAGTGACGACATCAACAGCCCCATCGTTATTTCTATCTTATTCGACTGGGTTCGTAATATCAACCTGCTGGTGGATGGTAAGGAGCAACTCACTGCGGCTGATCTGCAAAAGTTGCAGCAATCCTTCGACTTTTGGATGGTTAAGGTGCTTGGACTTACTGGTCAATTGGAGGATGGTGCCTCAACCGAAAGGCTCTCAGGTTTAGTTGAAATGCTGCTCAATCTCCGCATGGAGGCTAAAACGAACATGGATTTTGCACAATCGGACAAGATTCGCGACGAGCTCACCAAGTTGGGCATCGTTGTTAAAGATAGGAAGGATGGCTTCGACTGGGAACTGGAGTAGCCATTCTGGTTGAATCACTAAGCAAAATGGGCTGCATCATCATGCGGCCCATTTTGCTTTTATTGGTTGAATTCCTAAACTCAAAAATTGATTTGATTACCTACTGGCGCCTTCTTCTCGTTGTTTTCTCTTCCTTATTTGTCTGTTGTTTTTCTCTGGTCTGAGGTTTAACTTTTACTGGATTTGCCTGTCTGTTTTCTCTGGTCTGAGGTTTAACTTTTACTGGATTTGCCTGTCTGTTTTCTCTCATCTGAGGTTTAACTTTGACTGGTTTTCCGACCCTCCTTCCATAGTATACAGGATTATCGGCGGGTCTTGAATTATCGATGGTCTTGGGCTCATTCTCTTGTCGACGACCTTCATTGAAGTGGTTGTGCGCTTCAGGTGTTCGCACAAATGGTTTGCGAATGTTTTCGTTGAAGCCTCTAATGTTTTCTCTATCGTGACCATTGTAGAAAGTTCGGTAGTAGTATCGTGGGTAGTGGGTAACATAATACTCATTATGTATCCATGGCTGGTAAACATGCACGTTTAACCCTACCACATAGGCACCATATAAATTGAAATTGGAGTAGGCGGGTGGCAGGCTATACGATACAGTCCACTGTCCATTACTGAGATATACGAAGCTTTGATTGGAGAGGTCATAGTAGGCTTCAATATCGGGGAAGTAGTAGTAACGTACACCTTGGTAGTAGTTAGGAGCCCAAGCGGGATTGGTGTATTGTACGGATTGAGGTAGGGGAGCAGTTATCACACAACCATCTAGCGAGATGAAAATCATCAACACAAAGAGGGTTATTCCAATCTTTTTTAGTGTTTTCATTTCAGTGTTATTAATTTTTGAACCGTGCTACCAAATTATTAACCTTGCCGGTGGGTAAATTAGCTCAGCGCGGAATACTTGCACATACTATCAAAACTTATGCCGTAAACTTAAATGCGTTTTTAAGTTACTCATATTTAGAATATTTTAGAGTTCAAAAAATCTAAAGTTCAACCTATGTGCTTCCTCAATTGCGTATTTCAAGCAGAAAGACTCGTGGCAGATCTTTTTGTATTTATCCCACGGAAAAATCAGGGAAGAACACATTTGCCTTTGGAGGTGGTTATGATCCAATGGGTAGTGTGAAGGTAAAGGTACTTCCTTTATCAACCTTGCTTTCAACCCGAATATTTCCGCCATGCTTATCCACAAACTCCTTGCAGAGCAAAAGACCTAAACCGGTACCTTTTTCGCCTGCGGTTCCCAGCTTACTAGCATTAGTGTCAATGCGAAATAGTTTTTCAACCTCTTCGGGCTTAATGCCAACACCATTATCGGAGACAGAAACCTGAGCTGCACCATCAAGTTCAGTGGCTCTAACATTTATAACTCCTTCTGGCCTTGTAAACTTAATGGCATTGCTGATTAAGTTCCGTAAAATGGCATTTACCATATAGGCATCTGCAATTACAACAGTAGGTGAAATAATCTTCTGCAACAGGGTGATGTTTTTTGAAGCAGCCGTTGGTTTTATAAGGGCTACAATTTGATTTGCAACTTCTCCAATATCAATTAACTCCGGGTTAAATTCCATCCTGTTTTGCTGATTTCGTGCCCAGTCTAACAAATTTTCTAACAGTTTGAATGTTTGTTGGGTGTTGGAATTTAAGTTTTTAAGAATGGTTTCGGTCTTGTCGGCCTGAATGTTGCGGAAATTTTTCAACAACAACTCTGTTCCGGCAAGCAGTGTGCTAAGCGGATTCTTAAGGTCATGCGCAATAATGGAGAAGAATTTATCCTTAGTAGCGTTGAGTTCTATCAGCTCTTGATTCTGGTTTTGGATGATTTTTTCGTTTTTCTTTCGTTCGGTTATGTCGGATGAAACGCCAATAAGAGCAATGGGCACCCCAGAAGCATCGTGAATCACAGAGGTAGAGAGATGAATGGTGAATTCACTACCATTCTTTCGCCTGTTTATCAGCTCTCCTTCCCATTTCCCTTGTATAGTTGATGGGAGAATTTGTTTTGTTAATTCCTCATGGTTGGTAAGCGATCGAATCACATTAATTTTTGAGCCCATCAGTTCATCTATGGTATAGCCGTAGGTTTCCAAAAATGCCTCATTCACAAATACAATTCTATCGTCCATATCGGTTATGCTCACGCACTCCGAAATACTTTTCATTGCATTAGCCAGCAGGCGTATCTCGTTTTCGGCCTTAACGATGGTGGTAAAGTCCCTTAGAACCCCGTAAGCACCTATAAATTCTCCGAATTGATCAAACTGGGGTACGGCAGTAATGAGTATATTTCGCCTTTCACCACCGCGCTGGATTATTTCAATTTCGTAGCTGTTCCTCTCTCCTTGCTCTCGCGCAGCAGTTTGTTTTTGGATTAAAGTAAACTGGTCATTGCTCACAAACTCCTTGATACTGCGTCCAATTAACCCTCCCCGTTCAACTCCAAAAATGTCCTCTGCAACGGGGTTAGCAAACTCAAACACCTCGTTTTTATCGACAAAACCAATCCCTTCGCCAACATTCTCAACCAAGGCCCGATACCGCTCCTCACTTTGGCGAAGCAATTCATCAGCACGCTTCCTTTCGGTGATTTCGTGATTAATGCCCACAATCCCAGTCACTGTTCCATGCATATCACGCAATGGAACCTTTGATCCTAAAAGGGAATGCTCATCGCCATTTTTATCCTCTAGGGTGCTTTCGATTTCAAAGATTGGAGTTCCCGTTTGTAAAATGTATTGGTCTTCTTCTTGAGAGTGATTTGCAATTTTCTGAGAATAAATTGCATTGTCTGCCTTCCCAATGGTTTCTTGTTCAGTAATCATTCCTGCAAGTAGAACCTCCTTCGGGTTTGCTAGAATTTTTTTGCCATCCACATCCTTTACATAAATTGCATCGGGAATAAGGTCGATAATTGTTCGGAACAGCGTTCGTTCGTTTTGAAGAAGTTCATCGGCTTTTTTTCGTTCAGTTATATCTATGAAGGTCCAAACCCGCCCAATTGGTTCATCGCCTATTATCATGGCTTTGGAAAAACGTTCAAAAACACGACCGTCTTTGAAGTTGATAATATCGGTGCTTTCTTCGGCAAGGTGGTTGTAGAGATATTTTACCTTTTCAACTAAGGTGTTGGGGTCGGTAAGTTGATTGAGTATAAAGTTGAGCAGTTTCTCATCATTGGCCTCTTGAATTAATTCGTCAGAAATTTGCCACATTTCAACAAACCGGTTGTTCATTTTAACAATGCTGCCATATAAATCAACAACTAGAATTCCATTGTCAGTAGTTTGTAAGATTGACTCCAGCAATGCCAAGGAATTTTTTAAATTCTCTTCCGAACCTCTTCTTTGAGTAATATCTCTAGTTACACCATGTATTCCTTCACATTGTCCCATTTTGCCAAAATAGGGTGTAATTAAAAGCTCGCCCCACTTGGTTGATCCATCCTTGCACTTGTATTCCAGCTGTTGGGTCAGGGAAAATGCTTTTAGCTTATCAGGAGAATTTAAAAGGTCACTGCTTAGGCTTCCCTCAAGAATCTTTCTTGCAATGATGGCAGACTCTTGGGTAAATCGGTCTTCAATGGTTTGCGCCAAGTAATCCTCCTCGCTAAATCCGGTAAACTGTGTAATCGAGGGTGATACATAGATACACATTCCTTTAAAGTCCATGAGCCAAACCACATCGGTCATTTTTTCGGATAGAAGTTTGTAAAGCTCATGGTTCTCCACGGCCTCGTCATCCACCAACTTGCGCCTGTGTAGTTCTCCATTTTTTGGCAGGGCTCTTTTTTTGAAAAACTTTTTCATGATAGGGGTTAACTTGGTCAGCTTCAGTTAAAATGACAAATACAATCTTGCTGAATTTTGGACACCTATACCGTCAGAATGTTAATTGAAATATACTATGCAAATCCGAGAAATCATATTTTTTGTTTTGTGTAAATTAAGAATATATGAACAATAGCCAAATCGTATATCAGTTAAAACGTTTGGTGGGAGGGATATGTTTTTTTTATTTCACCATTTTAGCTGGGTAGTTTAGGAAATGCCGCTTCGTTTTACTGATCATGTCTCCTGATTTAGAACTATTATGGGAATGAATTTGTTAGGCAAATCCGCATAGGGTATCCATACCGGCAAGGTGTCTTAGAGGTAGAAAAGATAAGTGGCGTAGCGACCACCATGTTTCACCAAACATCCAACGCCATGAAAACTTTAACCTACATATTTTCAGCAGCCGCAACAATTGTGGTCACAGTATGCCTGGCAGGAGAACCCGATTCGGGAGTATTTAACTTAACCCGTGGAAACAGTGCCTACCGAACTTCATTTACCATGGCATCGCACCTGGTGGTTATTCCTGTTGCTATTAACGGATCCGATTCCATGAACTTTATACTCGATTCGGGGGTTGGTTCTACCCTAATTACTGAGGTGAGCAGTGGCGGAGTAGTATCGCTAAACAACGCCCGAAAGGTTCTACTCACCGGACTTGGCAACAGAGAGTCGCTTGAGGCGCTTGCATCGGAGAATAACAGCTTGCAGGTTGGACGTCTCATAGGGCACAACCAACAAGTTATTGTTCTTTTAAACGACGTATTCAACCTTTCAACCCGAATGGGAATACCAATAAATGGGCTTATTGGGCGGACAGTTTTTGAACAATTCGTAGTGGAGATCAGCTATACCAACCATTCACTAGCATTCTACAACCCACACCGCTTTAGGACTCGACTTAGGAGAAACGAGGAGGCCATTCCGATTGATATTATTGAAGGAAAGCCCTATGTTGATGTGGTGGTTACCAGCAGTGGTGTTGAGAGAAAAGTTAAATTGTTGCTGGACACGGGCATGAGCTTTGCCCTTTGGCTCGATCCCAATAGCGGAATTAAACCGAAGGAGAATGCAAGGGGGGATGTTCTTGGGCAAGGACTTAGCGGCAACGTCACCGGTCTGATTTCCAGAGTTGATAAGGTTAAAATTGGCACTTTTGAATTACCTAATGTGATAACCGCATTCCCCGACTCCTCCTCTATAGGCGAGGTTTCTATAACTCAGGGAAGAAGCGGGAGCATAGGTGCGGATATTTTTCGAAGATTCAATGTTATTTTCGATTATCCACATAATCGTTTAATTCTGCGAAAAAATGGCAACCTCTCAGAAAAGTTTGAATACGATATGTCAGGACTGGAGGTTGGAACGGTTTTGGTTGGATTGCCAGCATACCAAGTTTTAAGCGTTGGCCATTCTACCCCGGCAGAGGAGGCTGGCATACTGCCCGATGATCAGATATATTCCATAAATGGCGTTCAGGCCAACACCCTTTCGCTGTCGGAAATAACTGAGTTGTTTAAAAGTAGAGAGGGAAAATCAATAACGCTGGCAGTGTATCGTAACGGTGTAAAAATGCTGTTTAAGTTTAAGCTGCGTAGGTTGGTATAAAATATGCTGCGCCATTTTGGTGTATGGAGAGCAACTCCCAGCAAAAAGTGTAATTTTGTCGTGGTAATCCGAAATGTAAAAAAGTATGCATACACCAGGTAGGACTAAAATTAAGGAGTTGCTAGTGTCGAAGGAGACCGGACGCGACTTTGTTGTAAAAGGATGGGTAAGAACTAAGAGAGGAAACAAGAGCGTTGTGTTTATTGCCCTTAACGACGGTTCCACCATTTCAAATATTCAGGTTGTGGCCAATCCGGAAAGCTATTCGGAGGAGTTGCTGAAGCAAATCACCACTGGTTCGTGCATCCGTGTAAGTGGAACATTGGTTGAGTCTCCTGCATCTGGGCAGCCAGTTGAAATACATGCTAAGGAGATAGAACTTTACGGCACAGCCGATGCTGAAACCTATCCGCTGCAAAAGAAGGGACACAGCCTTGAATTTCTTCGTGAGATTGCTCACCTGCGTCCACGAACAAACACCTTTGGTGCGGTGCTTCGCATTCGTCACGCCTTGGCCTACGGCATTCACAAGTATTTTAACGATCGTGGATTCTTTTACCTCCACACCCCAATAGTTACCGGTTCCGATGCAGAGGGTGCTGGAGCCATGTTTCAGGTAACTACGCTTGACTTGGATAACATACCTAAAACAGAGGATGGAAAGATTGACTTTGCCCAAGACTTCTTTGGCAAGGCCACAAACTTAACGGTTTCTGGACAGCTAGAGGGTGAGTTGGGTGCCTTGGCTCTGTCGGAGATATATACATTTGGACCTACCTTTAGAGCCGAAAATTCAAATACACCTAGGCACCTTGCTGAATTCTGGATGATTGAGCCGGAGATGGCTTTCTATGACATTAAGGACAACATGGACCTCGCCGAGGACTTCCTGAAATATCTGGTTCAATATGCCCTCGAAAATTGCATGGACGATCTAGAGTTTCTCAACAAGATGTATGACAACGAACTTATCGATCGGTTACGATTTGTGGTCGAAAATTCTTTTGAGCGGTTGCCCTATACCAAGGCCATTGAAATTCTCATTGCCTCTGGCCATAAGTTTGAGTTTCCGGTTAGCTGGGGCCTCGACCTTCAGAGCGAGCATGAACGCTACCTTGTGGAAAATCACTTCAAACGGCCGGTAATTCTCACCGACTACCCTAAGGAGATCAAAGCTTTCTACATGAAACAGAACGAGGATGGTAAAACCGTGCGGGCTATGGACGTGCTATTTCCTCGTATTGGAGAGATAATAGGTGGTTCGCAAAGGGAGGAAAACTACAACAGCTTAATTAGCAGAATACACGAGTTGAATATTCCCGAGAAGGATGTTTGGTGGTATCTTGAAACCCGTAAATTTGGAACAGCGCCCCACAGTGGCTTTGGTCTTGGGTTTGAGCGCCTAGTCCTGTTTGTAACCGGAATGGCCAACATTCGCGATGTAATCCCATTTCCACGAACCCCTAAAAATGCTGAATTTTAATAGGAAGATGAACAATGGTTGAGCTTAGGCAACGTCTACAGCAAAAGTTACTTCAGAAGCTATCTCCCCAGCAGATTCAAACCATCAAACTGCTGGAGTTGCCAACCATTCAACTTGAGCAACGAATTAAAAAGGAGTTAGAGGAGAATCCGATACTGGAAGAAGGGCATGAGGATGATTACCAGGACGAAGAGGAGGTAATTACCGAAGACACCGTTGATAGTAGTGAGGATGAGTTTACGCTGGAGGACTACCTGAACGAGGAGGATGTTCCCTCCTACAAGTTGGTGGCCAGCAACTACTCCAAGGATGACAAGCGTGAGGATATTCCCTTCACTGGTGGCGTGTCCTTTCACGAGTATCTGGAAAGCCAGCTGGGGTTGCGAAGACTTACCGAGCGGCAGCAGATGCTGGGAGTATATCTCATTGGTAGCATCGACGATGATGGATACATTCGCCGTAAGTTAACCGCCGTAGCCGACGACTTGGCCTTTGCTATGGGCATTGAAACTACCGACGACGAGCTGGAGGAGGTGCTCTATATTATTCAGGACTTCGACCCGGTTGGCATTGGTGCTCGTGATCTACAGGAGTGTCTCCTGCTGCAAATTGAGTCAAAAGAGATGGCGACACCAGAAGTTGCCAGAGCACGAAAGATATTGAAGTATCACTTCGATGAATTTACTCGAAAGCATTACGATAAAATTGAAAGTAAGCTTGGGATTACTGAAGAGGAACTCAAGGAGGCACTCGACGAAATTCTAAAGTTGAATCCCAAGCCGGGAAGTGGGTTTAGCGATCACCAATCCAACATGTCGCCACATATTATTCCCGACTTTATGCTGGAGTTAAAGGATGGTGAGCTGCTGTTGAGCCTAAATTCGCGCAACGTCCCCGACCTCCATATCAGCCGTGAGTATTCCCAAATGTTGGAGCAAATTGCTCATAAAAAGGGCGAGATGACGCGAAACGAAAAGGAGACGCTCACCTTTGTGAAGCAGAAGCTCGATTCCGCCAAGTGGTTTATTGAAGCGTTGAAGCAACGACAAAACACGCTTCTACTCACCATAAACGCCATTCTTCAATTTCAGCGGGAATACTTTCTTGAGGGAGACGAAACTAGGCTTCGCCCTATGATTCTAAAGGACATTGCCCTGCTTACTGGGCTTGATATCTCCACTATCTCCAGAGTGGTGAATAGCAAGTACATCCAAACTCATTTTGGTATCTTCCTACTCAAGTATTTTTTCTCAGAGGGGTTGCAAACCGATAGTGGCGAGGAAGTTTCGTCGCGTGAAATTAAGTCGATACTTTCCGATTGTATCTCTGCCGAAGACAAGAAGAAGCCGCTGACCGATGAAGCACTGATGGACATTTTGCAGGAGAAGGGTTACCAAATTGCACGTAGGACGGTGTCAAAATATCGAGAGTTGCTTGGAATTCCGGTTGCTCGCCTCAGAAAAGAACTTTAACTGACAAGAATCCAATGAACAAGCTCGCCTCAAAGATTATCTCCATTGCATTGCATCCCATTGCCATGCCCAGCTTCTTAATGTTGGCCTTGTTCAATTCGGGGACACTCATTTCTTTTTACCCAATGAGCGTCAAGTTTCGGATCTTCTTGCTAATATTTGTATACACGCTGGTGCTTCCGCTTCTAATGCTACCAATTTTTCTAAGGCAAAGGCTGGTGAAAAGCATACACATGTTTAACCACACCGAGCGAATTATTCCCTTCCTGTTTGCATTTTTGTTTTATGCGTTTTCGGTGTACACGCTAATGGGGATAAAGGGTTTGTGGGTAATAAAATTGTTTATGCTCGCCTCTACCATTGCCGTTTTTATCACGCTGGCAATCTCATTTTTCTGGAAAATCAGCGCGCATATGGTAGGAATGGGGGGAGCTACTGGTTTTCTTCTGATGCTCAACTTGCAGCAAGGTGCAGATATTCTGGAGTTTATTATTTTAGCACTTATACTTTCAGGTGTGGTTGGCACCGCAAGGCTAAGCCTCGATGAACATTCTCCTTTGCAAATTTATTCTGGCTACTTGATTGGTTTAACCTGCATGGTTGGCGTATTTCTCATCCTTTAATAAATTGCAAATTGCAAGGTGTAGGTCAACACCACGGTGGCTTTCCTTTTTCGTAAATTGAAATTCCGAAAAGCGTTTAATTTCTTCTGTAAGGTTGAGGTTGGTCGTGATTATGCTCAAATGAGTTCCTTTCGTAGCGAGGTATTTGGCAAGGTAGCATTGCTCAGTTTGTCCAGGGAAAGGAAGCAGTAGGGCGTGACAATCTAAAGCCCACAAGTCCATAACAGTACTATACCCTGCATTGGCAATTACCACCTCAGCGCTTGCCAGCTCTTTTGCCAGTGCGTCGTCGGAGAGGTGAGGGTAAAGCGTTGTGGTCCCCTTCCTTTCAATTACGTTTTCTGTTGGCGTGCCACAAATCGTTGTGAGTGTGATGCTTTCGGCAGCCGCCTGTTCAATAATCTCTTTTTGTATTAAAGAACGACGTGGATCCGGCCCCGATATTATGGCTACAACCTTTCCGCCAACTTTTGGTATCAACGGTAAGGGGAGCCTGAATCGCGAAAGTGGGCCAACATAAACCACACCCTTTTTGCGGCAAAGCCATCCATGCGAAAGTGCACCCGAAAGGTTTTGCTCATCAGAGAAATCTGGCACCCAAACCTGGGAGAATGGCGATACTAATGCTCGGATTAGAAGTGCTAGAATCGGTTCAAGTGGGGTTAGCATTAAGGGAAGCATAATCCGGAGCTGATGGGTAATCAATACCGAAATGGCCTTAGAGGAGCGAAGCATGTAGCGGTTGTCGGAAATAATGATCCTTACACCGTATTCACTAACCATTTGTTTGGCAACCCTTCTTTCCTTGAACAGGTCACCAATAAGCATTGGAAGTTGAGCCACAATACTCAACCAAGCCGGAAGATGCCGATGGAGCATAACTTCGTGAAATGGTATCTTTATGAACAACAGTTCAGGGAAACGGGTTTGAAGCAGTTGTCCCGATGCTCCATTGCCGCCAATAATCACCTCGACCTTTTGCGCTAGCAAAGCCTCCACAATAGGAATGCAACGTGTTGCATGGCCCAACCCCCAGCTTAACGGACATACAAAGACCTTGGTCGGATTCATGGTAACTTATTCTGAAACGGAAACGGCGATGTTTAGTAACCTAACCTGCTGTGCAATTTGCTCCAGCTCCTTTTTTGAAATATTTTTCAATCCTTGAGCAGGTGTATCGCGGCTGATGGTGTAAACCATCACCTCCTTTGGGTGGAGCATTTCCACAATCTTCAGCCATTTGGCAACCTCATTTGGTGTAGTGTTGTCCACGGTGCTCCCATTGTAAGTTCCCTTTACGAAAAGTGTTTGCAGAATAAAATCTCCATTGAATCGCATTAGGTTGTTTACGGTTTTCTCAACGCTGTATGGTTGGTTTGGCTGATTAAGAGTTTCAACAAGGGAGTCAGTTGCAGCGTCAAGTTTTAGAATGTTTTGATCAACCTTCTGAAGTGCGCGAAATACAGATTCCTGGTTAATTCGGGTTGCATTGGAAAGAACCGCAATTCTGGCATTGGGGCAGTGCTCATTTCGAAGTTCTATGGTATCGTCAATAATTGGTCCGAATTGTGGATGCAGCGTTGGTTCACCGTTTCCGGCAAAAGTGATAACGTCGGGAGGCTTATTTTCTGAAGCCATTTGTTTGAGCTGCATGCTCAGTGCTTCCCTCACTTCCTCGCGGGATGGCAACTTTTCGTGCTTACTATTTGGCATATTCCAGCCACACTCGCAGTATATGCAGTTGAAGTTACAAACCTTGCAAGCGGTTGGTAGCAGATTTATGCCGAGCGAAACACCCAACCGTCGACTGCTAACCGGCCCGAAAACAATTTTATCGAATAAAAACGTGGCCATTTTTATCTGCAAATTTAGCATTCTCTTTTGATGCTGCTAAAACGTTTTCTAACAGGTTTTTTAAACTGTCATGCACATAGTTGACAATTATCATTTTGTTACGAACGGAGGTACCCTATTTTTATGAGCAAACACTAAGCTATGGAACAACACGAAAAACTTAACGGTGAGCTTGATTATCTAGAGGTAGTTTCTATTAATGCCCAAAGGTTCCGTGAGCTTATTTCGAAGGTGGAAGCGTTGGCTCAAGCGGGTATTGAGAAGGGTTTCATCGGCGATGTTTTTTACGTGCTGGCCAACTATGCTGAGGGTTCATTACTCGATGAAGAGCTGGCGCTCATGAAGGCAGATGCCGCCACCAGAGAAGCGCATCATATTCTGCATAAAAAATTCTTGGTTCAGCTCGACTCCATTCGGAAGGGACTTGAGCAGGGGCAACCAGAAAAAATGAGAGATATAGTTCAGTTTTTAAATGACTACTATCAGGAACATTTTGTTGGATTTCATGGTATCCACGAGAAATAGTTAAACCAATCTTCTCAGTTTTGCCCCTTCGTTGATTTTGAAAGTTTGCATATTTATACCGGTGAGTAGCAGAACTCCCGGTTTTTTATTTTTTTCAAGACAGCCAAAGGTATCATCCACACCAAGAGCCAACGCTCCATTAAGCGTGGCCCAAGTGAGCATCTCCTCAAGGGCAATATTATCGTTAGTTTCCTGAATAGACTTAAGCAGTTGCAGCATATTTGTTGAGCCTGATTGGACGCTGCCCAGCACAATTTTACAGCCTAGTTTTTTCATTCTCGAAATTGATTCAGCACTGGTTGTGTCTGAAACAATAAAGCTGCAAAACAAAAAGCGGTAAACTATGGAAGCAATGATCTTTTCCGGAATTTCGACGGTATGATGAACCAGAAGATGTAGGTTGGTAGGAAGTTGAAGTAGTTTGTTGAGTGTGGCCTCCCAACTCGCACGCTCATTACCAAATTTTACAAGAAAGGGTAATTCTGTTGAGGACACATTGTGATTTACCGGTAGAGAGGTTTCTGGCAACAGGCAACCCATTACCCTGTATGTTACATGTGAGCTAGTCAGGTATTCCCTAATGCAGTCGTTTCCATATTTTTCGATGCCTACCAGAACGGTTCCAGAGTGAAAGTGTTTCTGGTTAATACTCTTCCTCACCGTTTTCGATTCATCTTCTATATATGAATTGTATTGACCACCGTAAGCGTTTACTAATCCGGGTAATATTATTCCGTTGTAATACTCAACGTCTTCAGCTTCACTTTCAAGCGTACCTTGTAACTCTAGTATTGTTCCTTCGGAGTCAACCACAACTACCCCATGCCTAATCGGTGGGGTGGATATGGGAAATACAAGAGAGGCTGAAATTTTCCTCATTTCTTATTTGGCAGAACGACGGAGTTGTGATGATTCCGATTTTTGTCTGGCTGAACTGCTGGTGCGGTATGAGCGGTTTTATTTGTGTCTTGAATGACAGCTGGTGTAGTAAGTGAGATACGACGAATACCTACGAAGCGGAGTGGTGGTGTTTCTGGGTTATTATCAAAATCAAGTATTCGTCCTTTGATAAAGATTGGCTTATCTTCTGTGATATTAAAAGATGCTGTATATTTATCTACCTTATTTTCCTTTTTAAGTGGGATTACCTGCCTGTTGTCCAATTTTTCAATGGGCGTGTTGTCTGATGTGGAGGTTCCAACAACTATTCGAAGGTTGGTGGACATGTCCTTAGGACTTACAAAGGCTAATACCTTAAGTGTATAAACCCCTTTATGAGAAATGGGAACGGAAAATTCAATTTTTTCGTTGGAGTGCTGGTTGGATAAATTCCAAATAGCCATTTTGTTCCACAAGTTCTGGGTTTTATTGTCCTTTGTTAAAGAATCATCTATGACTTGGCTTTCCAAATCCAATTTCAGGATTACCTTATCATAAATTTTATCGAGTATATCTGGTTTCCCCAAGTAGTAATAATAGCTCCTGCTGAACTGCTCTGAAGAGTAATGAACTGATTTGAAAATTTCACCGTAGTAGTTGATGCTGTCCCTGCCAAGTATTTCTCGCGGTGAGGCCGCTATAGAAAGCGATCCATCTGTAAGATACATTTTATAAAGAATAGCGGCCATATCCTTTTCTGGGATAATGTCGCTACGATTGCTACAGCCAGAAAGAATAATGGCTCCAATTAAAAACAGGAAAAGTGATCTAAACATTTTTTTTGTGAGCAAACTTACTTAATATTTTCGAAAAGCACGCCGATCATAATCTCGTGGGTACCGCTGTTATAGTGGCTTAGTGCAGTAAATGAGTAGTCGTATGAATAGCCAAACATATACTTGTTGTCGTGGATATAGCCAATCAAGATTGATGCAGCATCTTTCCACCGCAGCGAAAGGCCACCCCAAACCTTGTTACGATATGTGATTTTACCATCAAGTTCAAACACAACGGGAGAAGGGTTCATGTATTTTATCAGCAGTGATGGTTCGAGTTCATAGTCGCGAGTCAGGTAGAACTTATAGCCTCCTGCCAGAATAAAGTGCTGTTTCAACTTGTTGATACCCACCGCGTCATTGTTAAAGTTGAGCTTGTTACCCAGCAGCTGCAATGCCGAAATACCAACGTAGTAGTACGAAGAATACATGTAAAAGCCAATGGATGCATCAGGGGCCAATGTCGACTTGGTTGAGGTAAAGAGTGCCGGGTCGTTGGTAATGTTTTCATCGCCAAAATCAATTTTGCTACCGTCAACTTTGTACTGCAAAAGCCCAAAACTCAGACCTCCAGAAAGACGAATCTCGTCGGTCATTCTAATATTGTAGGCATAGCTGCCCGACAATCCAAGCCGACTGGTTGGACCGGTGATATCGCTGTAAATCATTCCTCCAAACCCCATATCTTTTTTGGCGTGGGGACCATAAACGCTAAGGCTATAGGTTTGTGGTGCATCCGGAATACCAATCCACTGGTAGCGGTTGTTGGACCTAATTTGAAAGTAGTTGTTGGTTCCTGCCACCGCCGGATTAATAATATACGGGTTAAACATATACTGTGAATACTGGGGAATTTGTTGACCCCAAGCATCCGTAAGTATGCCAGAGCAAAGAACCGTTAGTACTATCAAGTAAAACTTTTTCATACCCACCTATTTCGTTTCTTTTGGACTT
>DATKTT010000117.1:0-11423 GCA_035530955.1 Williamwhitmania sp.
GCTTGGAGACGAGTTCCCTCTGGGCCAACCTTGTGAAGGAAAACCACGTTGGTATCATTCTTTTCAATTGCCTCTTGAATGTCCTCGGGTTTAACTACCCTAATTGGGTAGGTGTAGTATTTCCTTAAGGTTGCAAGGCTTCGAGTTTCCTTGGCCAGGTCCTTTTCAACCACCCACAGTTCTTTTGTGTGAATATCCCCCCGATTTTTATTGTAATATTCAAACATGTTGGAGGAGATTATCTCGGGCTTTTCCTTCATCAGCTTAATATGATTTTGGAGGAAGAGCACCATGGCCTTGGTTTTGTATGCCCAGCTGTATTCGTCTACGCTAGCGTAGCTAATAGGAATACCGCATATTTCCGGCATGTCTGTAATTTTCTTTACGGCGGATCCCAGAAGAACGCTTAGAAAATTGTATGACGCTTCAATTTTATCGCCTGGGAATTTTACCTGAATGAGCACAATAAAAGATTTTTCAGGGTCCTTCCGCATATCCTCAAATTGGGTAGCGGTAATAAATTTAAAAGGAGTTATGGTCCACGATTTCTCAACCGCATCCTTAATCCTCATGTTAAACTCGCTCATGGGATTATTCTGCAGCACAACGTAGGTTGTGGTTTTATAGAACCGTTCAACGTCTGCCTGTGTGGGTACATAACGCTCGGCAGCAGCAAACTTTACCATGGCGGTCATCATGGCTGCTAAAAGGAGAAGTCTTTTCATGGCATTTATAGTTTTTAAGTGATTATTGCTTATTTAATTGTGGAACCATCAACGGATTTCGTTGGTTGAACCGCCGGATAAAGAAGAATTTCAAGTCATTCTTTTTTCTACGGCTCAGCTGTTCATATTCGTTGGAGAGTTCTTCGTCGGAGGCTATGAGCACCGCTACATGCTTGTAGTCATAGTCAAACACTTCACCCGTCTTAAAGTTTAGCAAGAATTGTCTTGTTTCCTGAGTAGCGTAGGTCGATGGTCCGTAGCTATAGTAGCCGCTGTATCCATAGTAAAAAGGGTCGTAGTATTGCTGGTTTGCTACGGTAACGGTGGCAATAAAATGGCAAATGCTACCAATGATTGAAATACGGTTAAAGTTACCTCCAACGTTGATATAGATAGAGCCATTGCTGGAGAAGCCCCAAATTTTTTCTGTGAGAATTTCCTGCCGAATTCCTTTGCTGTCGAAGTAAAATACCTTTTTGCCGTCGAGGACCTTATCGAAGAACGATGGACTATTGATGTTTTCTGAAATAATTACTCTTGATTTTGGAATAGGGCTATTACTCTTAAGCTGGGCAAAGGAAAGGTATAGGCCTTCCTTAAACTTAAGATCAGGTGTATATTTTACCATCCTAACGCTGTCGGCTTGTGCAAAGGCCTGGCAGGCTAAGAGGGAAATTAGTAAAATATTGACAATTTTTTTCATGAACTTTCTTGATGGTTCAAAATTACAAAAATTACAATACGGACTTTACATGTGATCAACATCGTGTTGCATGGTAGTCGGAATTATCCGATATTTCTTATCTTGCAGCCTTGTTAAAAAGAAAAGATAAACTATGAACCTGGTTGATTCGGAAGATTTTAAAAAGGCGGCCAACTTGAACACTGTTGGTGGAGATAGCTTGTCTAAATTGTTGATGTATATTCTTAGGTTTAATACTATTAATAAAATTTACTCCAAAATTTCTGATAGAAATGGGCTTGAGTTTATTGATAAGGTTATTGAGGAGTTGGAACTTAAGTTTGAAGTTAGCCCAGAAGATTTAAAGCGCATTCCCAAAAATGGACCGTTTATTACCGTGTCCAACCATCCATTTGGCGGTGTGGATGGACTTTTGCTCATCCGAACGATTGCTGAAATACGGCCAGACTACAAGATGCTTTCAAACTTTCTTTTAAGCAAAATAAAGCCCATTGAGGACTTCTTTTTTCCAGTTAATCCCTTCGAATCAAAAAAGGCTGACAAATCGAGCTTGACAGGGCTCAAACTTGCGCTAGGTCACTTAAAAGAAGGGCATTGTATGGGTCTTTTCCCTGCAGGGGAAGTGTCATCGTATCAGGCTGGACTCATGGGGATTGCCGATCGAAAATGGCAGCCATCCTCTCTGAAGCTCATGAAGAATGCCGGAGTGCCCATAGTGCCAATCTATTTTGTAGGAACCAACAGCAGGTTATTTCACCTTCTTGGCCTTCTTCATCCTATGCTCCGAACCATTAAGTTGCCTTCGGAGTTGCTGAACAAGAGAAATAAGGTAATTCGGATAAGGATTGGCAATCCAATTTGCACGGAAGAGCAGAATGAGTTTACCGACTTGAGCCAGTATGGACGGTTTCTTCGGGCAAAAACGTATGCACTTGGAACATCACTGGAGGTAAAGCGTTTTTTTTCACCTAGGGTTATAAAAGAACCCATTGCAGTTGAGGAAATTATTGACCCTATCAACCCAGCGATTGTCCAAGAAGAGGTGGAAATGCTAAAGAAGGATTATCTCCTTTTTCAAAGCAAGAACTATTCTGTGATATGTGCACCATCCATAGAGATGCCTAGCTTGATGACGGAGATAGGTCGCATACGTGAGGTAACCTTTCGTGAGGTGGGTGAGGGAACTAACCGTAAAATCGACATTGACGAGTTCGACTTATACTACCACCAACTGTTTATATGGGACGAGGATGAGAAAAAAATTGTTGGCGCATACCGTGCGGGTAAAGGCCAAGAAATTCTTGACAGATATGGAGTTGGCGGTTTTTACATACAAACTCTTTTTAAGATAAGTGACACCTTTATCCCGATTCTTGGACAGAGTATCGAATTGGGAAGATCTTTTATTGTTAAGGACTATCAAAAAAAGCCATTGCCACTTTTTCTGCTCTGGAAAGGAATACTATACTTTTTGTTGAAAAATCCGGAGTATCGGTTCTTGTTAGGACCTGTTTCTATAAGCGATAGGCTTTCTACCTTTTCCAAAGGTATTATCATAAAGTTCATGCGTGAAAATCACTATGATCCTGAGTTTTCGAAGTATATCACGCCTAGGAAAAAGTTTAAGGTGAAGTTCGGGAAAATCGACGCCGACATTCTGCTTCAGCATTCCAACGATCTCAACAGGCTTGATAAGTTCATTGCCGATATTGAGGAGGCGGATTACAGGATGCCCGTATTGCTGAAGAAGTATATTAAGCTTAACGGGAAAATTATTGGATTTAATGTTGACCCGCTGTTCAACAACTGCCTCGATGGACTGCTAATTCTCGACATCTTTCAGGTTCCTATTGAAACCATAACCTCCCTTTCCAAAGAAATAAACGACAAGACCATTCTGGAGCGGTTTAACCTTTCCGACTATACCTTTGAGGAGGAGGAATAGATCGAAACCGTGATTGAATTTTGCCATGTTCGGCATTTTTTTGTTATTTGGTTGTGAATTAAAATACCACCACTATGAAAAAAGTTGGAGTGCTAATTGCAAGTATTACTGCTGGCTTATTGCTGGTTACCTCTTGTGGTAGCAAGGATTCTAGCGGTGTTTCCGTATTAAAAGCGATAGATTCTCAAAAGGTGGAATCTTCCTCACAAACTACCACGCTATACCAAATAGATACTACAAAATCGGTGATTAATTGGGTGGGTAGTAAGCCCGGTGGTCAGCATAATGGTATCTTTATGCTGGCAAATGGCTATTTTGAAGTTGCCGATCAGCTGTTGGTTGGAGGCCGATTTACCATTAATATGAATAAACTTCAGGATAAGGACCTTTCCGATCAATCCTCACGTGAAAAATTGGAGATGCATCTTAAATCGGCCGATTTTTTCAACGTTGATACTTTTCCGTTTGCGGAATTTGTTATTACCAAAGCCATAGTTCAGAAAAGAGTTGACGCTTCCCATTCTAAATATCGAATTGAGGGAAATTTGACGTTAAAGCGCCTTACCAAAAACATACAGTTTACAGCCTTAGTTGAAATGTCGAATGGTGAAATAAAAGCCACCACAGGACCTTTGGGCATTAATAGAACCGACTGGGGCGTAAACTACGGTTCTAAATCTATTTTTGGTAACCTAAAAAATAAATTCATCGACGACCAAGTTGTGATAACCGTATCTCTTACAACCGGAAAGCAATAGGCGTTGGCAACAATTTTGATTCAGCCCGATATCTTCGGGCTGTTTTTTTTCAATTGAGTTCAAAGAGGATACTTCTACTATTGGGAGGTTCTAGATCAGCGATTGTGTACCTTTGCAAAATCACGTAAAATGGGTAGTTTGATAAAACAGGCAAGATTTATTAAGTCAAGCACGAAGCTTAGCGAATGTCCGGCAGAGACCATGCCGGAGTACGCATTTATTGGCCGAAGCAATGTGGGAAAATCATCACTCATCAATATGCTAACCGATAAGAAAGGATTGGCCAAGGTTTCTCAGACTCCTGGGAAAACGCAGCATATTAATCATTTTATTGTTGATGAGAGCTGGTATTTGGTCGATCTTCCTGGTTATGGGTACGCCAAGGCATCCAAAACTTTACGGGCAACTTTTGGGGAGATGATTTCGGGCTACCTTTTTCAACGAACCAATCTGGTTTGCGTTTTTGTGCTCGTGGATGTTCGGCATGAGCCACAGAAAAACGATATGGAATTTGTCGGTTGGCTTGGGCGCAACCAAATACCTTTTGCGGTTGTATTTACAAAGGCAGACAAATTGGGGACCAATGCACTTCGCAATAGGCTGGAAAGCTATAAGCGTAGCATGCTTGTGGACTGGGAAGAGTTACCTAAAATGATTGTTACCTCTGCTGAAACAAAGCTCGGGCGTGAAGAAATTATTAGCTACATCGCTGCGTTGAATGTTGATATTAAAACTGGGGCATCCGATGAAGCATGAGGTGAAGATCCAAGGATAAAAAATGGCAAACGGGTTAAACAGTTTATGAAAAAGGGCTAATGGCCAGTTTTTATGATTAAATTTGTCCCGTCTTCAGGTATGCGAGTTAGAATCCTAAATATATGCCTCCAATGTCTCACAAGAGTCCTATTAAGTTTTTTTCCGGAAGAAATTCTCATTACCTCGCGGAGAAAATTGCAAAAAGTTTTGGAACAGAGCTGGGAAAATCGTCGGTGCTAGATTTTAGCGATGGTGAGTTTCAGCCTTGCTTTGAAGAGTCGGTTCGTGGCTCTACCGTGTTCATTATCCAATCGACGTTTCCGCCAACAGACAACCTCTTTGAGTTACTCCTTATGATAGATGCGGCACATCGTGCTTCGGCCTATAAGGTGGTTGCCGTAATTCCCTATTTTGGATGGGCCCGTCAGGACAGAAAAGATAAACCTCGTGTTTCCATTGGGGCTAAGCTTGTGGCAAATCTCCTTAGCGCAGCAAAAGTTGACCGGATTATGACCATGGACTTGCACGCCGACCAGATTCAGGGATTTTTCGATGTCCCGGTCGATCACCTTTACGCAAGTTCCATTTTTGTTCCCTACATCAAAAACCATAACTTAGATAACATTGCCATTGCAGCACCGGACATGGGTGGTGCAAAGCGGGCAAATGCTTACAGCCGGTTTATGGATGCCTCCATGATAATTTGTCACAAATCGCGTGAAAAGGCCAATGTTATTGCTGAAATAAATGCTATTGGTGACGTGAAGGATAAGAATGTGATAATTCTTGACGATATGATTGATACGGCTGGAACTATGACTAAGGCCGCGGAGATGATGATGGATAAGGGGGCAAAGAGCATTAGAGCCATTGCGACTCACCCGGTATTTTCTGGCCCAGCCTACGATAGAATTGCCAATAGCGTTTTGGAAGAGGTTGTTGTTACCGATACTATTCCATTAAAGCCGGGGGAAGATATCTCAAAAATCCACGTTTTAAGCGTGGCCGATCTTTTTGCTGATGTCATCGATAAAGTTTACAACTATCAGTCAATTAGTTCCAAGTTTATAATTTAATGCTATATTTGCACCTCTAATTTTAGCAAATGGTGTAATGGGGAGCAGATGCTCTGAGTAGCACTAATTACTAATTCTTAATTACAAGAAGAAAATGAAAACTTTAGAAATCGTTGGTGCATTGCGCGCTAATGTTGGTAAAAAGGAAACTAAGGCATTGAGAAATGCCAATTTGGTTCCATGTGTTCTTTATGGAGGTGGCGATAATGTTCACTTTAGCGTTGAGGAGAAGTTGGTTAATACCCTCATCTTTACCCCTAACGCCCATTTAGTTAACTTGAAGATTGGCAAAAAGGAATACTCTGCCGTTATGCAGGACTGCCAGTTCCACCCGGTGTCGGATAAAACCCTTCATGTTGACTTTGTTCGTGTTTTTGAAGATAAAAAGGTTGCCGTAGACGTGCCAGTTCTGGTTATTGGAACCTCAGAAGGCGTAAGGCAAGGTGGCAAGTTGCAGCTCCTTCATCGCAAAATTCGTGTTTCTGCTTTGCCTGCCCAACTTCCTGATTCTGTAACCATTGACATCACTGGTATGGAAATGGGTAGTTCAAGGATTGTTGGAGAAATAGTGGCTGATAATTTTGAGATTATTACTCCTAAGAATTCAATAATTGCAACTGTCAAGCTGACTAGGGCTGCACGTGGTGCCGCTGCAGCTACTGCTGAAACTCCTGCTGAAAGTAAATAGTATAGGTAACATTGAAGTATCTGATAGCCGGGCTCGGGAACATTGGCGCTGAATATGCTAATACCCGCCACAATATTGGTTTTAAAGTGTTGGACGCCCTTGCAAAAGCGTCCAATATTTTTTTTAAAGATGGTCGTTATGCCTCCGTTGCAGAGCTAAGGCATAAGGGGCGTACCTTTATTTTGATTAAACCCAATACCTACATGAACCTTAGCGGAAAGGCCGTTCGATATTGGATGCAGACAGAAAAAGTTCCGATCGAGAATTTGTTAGTGTTGGTTGACGATATTGCGTTGCCATTTGGAATGCTAAGGATGCGGGGTAAGGGGAGCGATGGCGGCCATAATGGATTAAAAGATGTTGCGCGCATTTTAGGTAGTGAGGATTATGCCCGTATTCGTATGGGAGTTGGAAACGAATTTGAGCGTGGTCAGCAGGTGGATTTTGTGCTTAGCGAATGGTCAACTTCCGAAGCAGAGCAGCTACCAATATTTATTGAAAAGGCTTCCAATGCAGTTCTGAACTTTGGAACTATAGGCCTAGACCGTACGATGAATCTCTTCAACACAAAATAAAAAGGTGGTTCAAGAAAGCAATACCAGAATTGATAAGTGGCTCTGGGCTGTTAGGGTATTCAAAACCAGAACAGAAGCTGCCGACGCCTGTAGAAAGGGGTGGGTAAAGGTAAACGGGTTGGTGGTAAAACCATCGCGGGACCTAAAACTCAACGATGTTGTGTCTGTAAGGAAAAGCCCAGTGGTATACTCTTTTCGCGTTTTAGGCCTTATTGGTAACCGCCAACCCGCAAAGCTGGTCGAAAACTATGCTGAGAATATGACCCCTCAGGAGGAGCTGGATAAGCTTACGCTGAATAGCATAACCATAACACTTCAGCGCGATCGTGGAACTGGAAGGCCAACAAAAAAGGAACGTCGCGATATCGACAAACTCATTCAAGACCCTGAAGATTAGCACATGGAACTTGCACGAAAGCTAAAGCAAACCTCGCTCTTTGAGTATTTGCTCCTAATGTATCAGGTTGAAGACATTATTCGAGCTTGTAATTTTGACAAGTCGATTATTGCTAAAGTTGCCGAGCAACGATTTGGAAGCGAACTTGGCAATAGGGATGAAGGGATAGCTTGGTTTTTGGCTATGTCCGAAATGATGCAGGAGGAAAAAATTGAACAAAAATATCACTTGCAACATGTGGTAAACCTCACAAACGATCTCTTTCAACTCCATCTGCGGTTAGCTAATTCACCCAATGAGGAAGAATACCATGAGCTCTATATAAAGGTGGGGATTTTTGGTGAAGAACTTCGCCAGAAAGGAAACTCTGAGGAGAATATGGTTTCCCTTTTTCTTACTGCAATATACGGAGTTTGGCTTTTGGGTCTTAAAAATGTTCCTGTTTCAAACGAAACAAGGCAAGCGGTGGAAGATATAACCAACTTGCTAGCCCTGCTATCGAAATATTACCACCAGATTGAAGCGGGTGAAAAGGAGCTGCCAGGCTAACCCTTTTCTAGTTATTATTCCACTTAATACCAATTCCTATCCCGAATATCTCCTTCATCTGTATTTCTGGAGTAAACTTGTCATTAACGCCATCGCCATTGGTGTCCTTTGCAATTCGAGCATTGTCGTCATAAATAGCTTGCGTAAACAATCGAGCTGTCAGCCAGCTGTTTAGTTTTGCCTCTAGAGTGTTTTCCCAGTTTACATAAACGTTTTGAGGATTCTTAATAAAGTTTGAAAAAAGATCCAGTTTCGAAGTCCACAGCAATTTTTTCTTAAAAATGGGTTGAATTAGCTGTATTCTCACAAGGGCCCCGGCTTCGTATAGGTAGTGTTCCCCTTTCTTTATTAGATTACCACTTTGATCATACACGGCAGCCTTAACTCCGTAACTACCCTCATTGGCCAAATCTTGGCGCTGAACAACCGTTAATCTTCCCGATACAGGGGAAAGAAATATGCTCAATCTGTCTGACGGTTTGTAGTCCATACCGAAAGATAAGCCTAGGTACCCAGGCGCAAGCCAGTCTGACACAACTGTGCTATCGTTGGGGTAGTTGTAACCTGGGAACATCTGTGTTTTGAATGTTGCAAGCACGCTATAAAACCATTTCGCTGAGGCTTTTCTGCCAAACTTTGAGGAGACCTCAATTCTGTCGTCGTTCTTAATGTTTTTGCTAGTGCCTTGCCGTGTTTGTCCATAGCCAACGTCGAAAGTATTGTCCCAAGAATTATCTCCTTTACTATAGCTTGACGCAAATCCATAGTGTCCATTACCAGAGATGGTATTTTCTCCACCCGCTACCCAGTTGGTTAGCGAAACCTGAGAAAAGGTTAGGCTCACTTCGTTCTTGATTTTCCATGGTTTTATTGGTGCTTTAGCGGTGTCGGTTTTGGGTAGTGTGTCACCTTTCTGCACTGTATCTTGTGCATTTGCAATCCTTGTGAATGCAAAGAAAACCAGAAGAAAAGTTGCCGTGGTTTTAGAAATCTTTAGGTAGTAGAACATTGAGCTACAAGTTTATGTTTTTACTATGTAAGATACAACTGTTTTCTTTTGGCCAAAGATGTTTTCGATTTTTTGCAATTAGATCATATACCCAGTTGGAAATAAATTTTGGGGTTAGCCACAGTGCAATTCGAAGTGGAACAAACATCCAAACCAGCCGGCTCATAATCTTGGATATCGCGTCGGTTTTTGTGTAAACAGCATCGCTGTCAACGGCGATTATGGAGTTAAGGTCGAAAGGAATATTGTTTGCTTGTAGGAGCGTTCTTGCATCTTTGCTTTCAAGCGATAAGCACTGTAATTCTTGTGATTTTTGAAATTTTAATATCCAGTACGCCAGTCTACTACAAAGCATACAGCTGGAGTCGAAAAATATTATTAGCTGTTTTTTAGTCGTGTGACTGTTTTCTACGGCTTTTAAAATCATAGGCTATTGAACCCAACATGTTTCTATTTCGGCGATATAAAGTCTGTGAAAATCATTACTCTGATAAACTGATTTAGGAATACTTTGTTCAATGAAATTTGAAGAGACAAGATCGTTGAAATAGAGCTTTCTGCAGTCCATAATAAGCCTTGCTTCGCTGAATGCTGGCACACCCGAAGGAAGGTCAAGTTGGTGCAGGTTTGCCAGCTTTATTTTATTTATATCACGGCCGGATTTACTCCCACATAGTTTTAGCGCATCACGATACTCTTCCTGAAAAAAGCTTAAGCTAAAGCGCTCTGCGGACTCAACAAATTTAAAGGTGTAGCGTTGGGGGCGAATAACAACGAAGGCAACGGGTTTATTCCATAAAATGCCAAAACCACCCCAGCTGGCTGTCATGGTGTTCACAGCATCACCTTTTCTGGCGGTTATAAGCATCCAGTCCTTATCAAGAATTTTAAAAGGATTTTCCTTTAATTCGAAGATGTTCGCCTGCTTGAAGTTTTGCATGACAATTAATTTTGTGGTGCATGATTCCAAAAATGTAAATAGGCCGAGTTTTTCGGCCTATTTAGTAGCATTTAATTGCTTGTGTGTAAGCCGATTACTTGTAAAATTCGTAGGTGTATTTGTAGAGTACTTTGTAGTTATAAGGTGCGTAGAAGGTATCCACCTCTACGAGCACACCCTTTGGGTTGTATTTAGACTCTTTTTTTGAGAATTCGTCCGTATCACCCTCGTTCCACTGTTCCTCCAAAATATTACCCTTAGTATCGTACTTATATTTGCTGTATACAAATTTTTCTCCATTGGCGTTGGTTTGGTCAATTTGCATCAAGTTGGCAAAATTGTCGTAGGTGAAAAATTGTTTGTATACGAACTTGCCCCCGAGGTAAACATCGCGCTGAATTTCCTGATTTTTATCGTTGAACTTCATTGAATAGCGTTTCGAAATGGCGCCAGAGGTTTCTTTACGAATGTCTTCAATAATATTGCCATTTGCATCGCTCACCTTTTCCATGGTATAGGAAACAACATTTTCTGGTTTGTAAACAGTGATTGTTGCTTTGTTTCCCAGATAGCTGTAAACCCATTTCTCATCGATGCTATTATTTGCCTTATAGCGGATGATTTCAGACTGCTTCCCTTGGCTGTTGTATTTATAAACAATACGATATGGCTCACTTCCATCAAAACCATTTTCCAACAACTTGTTATTGTTATTGTCGTAAACAATGGTTTGTTGGTAGGTAATTTTACCATCTAGTCCGTTAATGTTAACATATTGTGTCTTATTCCCGTGGTTGTCGTAGGCGTATGATTGCTTTGAGGAAATGGCACCTGTCGACTTGTAGTTTATAACAGAAATTGGGAGTCCTTGAAGATCATAGGTGGTTTCTGAACTTTTATATCCCTTGGGTGAAGGTATGCCGTTGGCATACTTATGGTTCCAAACGGTAATCTCCTTAATTTTGTTTTCAGCGATGCGTTCTCTTTCCCGTTGCTCGTTAATTGTTTGGCCAAAGCAAGTGATTGCTGAGGAGAATAATGCAACAAAAACCAGAAATTTTTTCATTTTTCTTTAATGAGTTTGGGCATAAAGTTAGCAATTTGTTCCCACATTCTGTATTGCGTGCTTGTCGTTTAATTCCGCTGTAAAACGATTTAAACAACATTGTGGCTTGATGGTATTGTAACAACTAAAATGAAGTAATGTGCACGTTCATTAAAAGGAACAAAGTGATAATAGAGCTTTCTTCCCGATTTTCTTGCAATATCTATCAACCCGAGACCTGCTCCCCCTTTTGTATC
>DATKTT010000118.1:0-22888 GCA_035530955.1 Williamwhitmania sp.
AAAGTGTGCTATCCAATATTATTTTTTCTTGTCCTTTGCCACCTCCACGTTAATGGTTATTGTTACATCTTGACCTACAACTGCTCCACCAGCTTCGGTAAGTGCATTCCACTTTAAGCCATAATCAAATCGGTTGATAACCGTGGTAGCTTTGAAGCCAGCCTTGGTGTTGCCGTATCCATCTTTTACCGTTCCACCGTAGGTTACATCGAACGTAACGCGTTTAGTGACGTCCCTAATAGTCAGATCACCGGTTAATGCATACTTATTGCCACTTACCTTAGTAAAGGAGACGCTCTTAAAGGTCATCTTCGGGAATTTGGCTGCATCAAAAAAAGCATCGCTCTTGAGGTGGTTATCGCGCATTTCGTTATCGGTGCTAATGCTGTTTATATCCACCGTGAACGAAATTTCTGCCCCAACAAAATCGGGAGACTTTGAAATCACCGTGCCTTCAAAGTTTTTGAATTGTCCATCAACCTCCGATATTAAAAGGTGGGTAACGCTAAAGTTTACGCTCGTGTGCGCTTTATCAACAGTCCAGGTGTCCTGAGCTTTTGCTGAAAACACTGCCGCAACGGCAACAGCGGTCAAAATCACTTTTTTCATAGTATTTGAATTTATTAATTGTTTTCAAAACCGAACTCCGCAGGCAGGGCATTTGAAAAAGACCTGCTAAAGTTTGACAATACAAATATCGCGTGAAAAAGAGGTGATGGAAAGTGATTTTTTGGACTAACGATGGTTGATTTTGGACATAGATTCCCGAAATCCTGCGGGAGATATACCGTTGTGTCGCTTGAAGAACTTCACGAAGTTGGATGGATCGTCGAAGCCGAGATGGTAACCTACCTCTTTTGCCTGAATTTGGCCATTAAAGAGCAATCGCTTGGCTTCAAGACTTACTCGCTCGTTAAGTAGCTGGTTGGCTGTTTTGCCAGTAATATCCAAACAGATGCGATTTAGCTGCCGCGGGGAGAGATGTACCTTGTCGGCATAAACAGTAATGCTCTTTACCTCCCGATGAAGCACCTCCACCCACTCCATAAAAGCGAGAAAACGCTCGTCGGGCTCCGTGAAGTGTTCAGCCTGCTGCTGTTGCTCCAAAAGCCGATAGAGTTCTACCATCACCAGGCGAAAGTAGCTCACAACTGCTTGGGCACTCATCTTCCTGTTGCTATCCTGCTCCTCCTTCATGTGGGCTAGCAAATTGGATAGTCTTGCAATTTCCTCCGTTGGAATTGTCAGCGCCATTTTACCCCTATTCTTGCAGAAAAGCACGTTTAGCGAACTATCAATTGCGTGCATGTAGTCCTTGGAAATTTCAACCAGCCACCCCTGCATGTTTACCTCCCGCAACGTGTCAAAGTGGTGAACGCTTTCCGGCGCAAGGAGGTAGCATACGTTGTTGTGTATCTCCAGCTGCTCAAAATCCACAATATGAACACCACTACCCTTCTCCAGGAAGATAATTTCGTAGTAGTCGTGCCGATGCGGTTCCGAACGGGTGTGACGCTCTTTTCCCTTAGGGTTAAGCCTAACCACTCTAATGCCAGTCTCCTGCGCAGCACTGTTCAACGGATGGGATGCAATGTTTTCTTGTGGAAGAAGCATATCGATTTCCAATCAACCAGAAATAAACAATGAAAACGTGGCAATGTTTTCAGTCTAGGTATATTTTGGACAGCCACATCAACGTCAAAAAATATGGGGCACTGTTAAAACGACTCTTTCTGGACCCTTGCAAGGTAAAGTTATACTGAAACTAAAGGGTAGGTAACTAGGGAATTAGAAATTAGAACCGACCGAAGGGAGCTCGGCGTAGCCAAACTAGAAACTAGAACCGACCGAAGGGAGCTCGGCGTAGCCAAATTAGAAACTAGAAATTAGAAATTAGAACCGACCAAAGGGAGCTCGGCATAGCCAAATTAGAAATTAGAACTGAGCGAAGCTAGTCCAATAATGCCAAACAACTTAAAATATTTTCACCTAGCCCAACAGCGCGTCGAGCAGCTCTCGATTTAGATCCTTAAGCGGATTATTGGAGTTTATGAAAGTATCGGCCAACTTGCTCTTACGCTCCTGCAGCTCCATTATTTTCTCCTCAATGGATCCACTTGTAATAAAGCGGTAGGCAAAAACCTTTCTGTCCTGTCCGATGCGATGGGCGCGATCGAGTGCTTGGTTCTCGCTTGCCGGATTCCACCACGGATCGAGAAGAAACACGTAGTCGGCAGCGGTAAGGTTCAATCCAAATCCACCAGCTTTGAGCGAAATAAGGAAAACCTTTATTTTATCGTTATGTTGAAAGTTCTTCACCAGCTCCTCGCGGTTAAGGCTGCTACCGGTGAGCATAAGATAAGGTATTTCATGTGCTTTAATCTCTTTCTCAACCAGTCTCAAATGCTTTACAAACGAGGAGAATACTAGTACCTTATGACCCTCAGACACCACGCTGTCAATCATGCGCACCACCTCTTCAAATTTGCCCGAGCGTCCGGTGAATCCATCGTCGAACAGTGCAGGATGGCAGGCCGCCTGACGCAAGCGAATCAGCCCTTGGAATATCTTCATGCGGTTGCGCGAATACCCGTTTGGGTCAAGGTTGGCAATAAGGTTTTGCTTAAACGCCTCCTTTTCGCCATTATAAATTTCTTGCTGCTCCTCGCTCATGTCGCAGTAAACAATATTTTCGATTTTCTCGGGCAAATCCTTCGCCACCTCCTCCTTTGTTCTCCTTAGCAAAAATGGCGCAATTATCGACTTCAACCGCTGCTCAAATAGCCGAAACACCCTCGTTTAGGCTATTGGCAAACTGATCCTCATAGAACTTCTGACTTCCAAGAATACCATGATTAATAACGTTCATTTGGGACCAAAGATCGATGAGCGAATTTTCAATTGGCGTACCAGTAATTACAAGCTTATTCTCGGCATTTAGCTGCATGGCGGCCTTATACCCCTTGGAATCGGGGTTTTTAATCATTTGGCTTTCGTCCATTATGGCGTAGAAAAAGCGAAATCGACTCAGCATCTCCATGTCGTTGCGCAATATCCCGTAGGTGGTGAGCACCAAATCGTACTTGCCCAACTGGTTCACCTCCTTTGTTCGGCCAAGACCCACATGCTCGTACACGGTGAGGTCTGGGGTAAATTTGCGCACCTCTGCCTTCCAAGAGTGGATGAGGGAGGTGGGCATTATTATAAGCGAAGTAGGTGTTTTTCCAGAAATAGTTCCTTGTTCGGTTGCAGATATAAAGAGGCTCTGCTGGGCTGGCTGGTCAGTTTTCGCCAACAAAGGCTGCCGAATATTTTGCTTACACCAAAGCAAAAAAGCCAAGGTTTGCAAGGTCTTTCCAAGCCCCATATCGTCGGCAAGGCAACCGCCAAAGCCATTCATCTGCAAATATTTCAGCCATGCAAACCCCTCCATTTGGTATGAACGAAGCGTGGCATTCAACCCAACAGGAAGTGCCTTGCTGGCCATTTTTGGCAACTGATCAAAGCTCTTGAGCTTGGCCAACTCCTCCTTGCCAATTTCAAGGGAATCATCGACTAGCTGAAAGTGATGGCGACTAAGCTTTATGCCACCCTCTTTCTCATGTCCAAAGAAAAGGATTGGCCGTATCTTTTCCAGCACCTCATCGGCAAGGTAAACTACACTACCTTCGGGTGTAGTAATTTTATCGGCACTCTTGGACAACAACTTTTTAAGAACCCCCAAGGATAGCTGCTGATCATTCAGATTTAATCCACCCGTTGCCATAAATCCTTCAGCATGCGAGGCGAACCGCATTTCCAGCCTTGGCTTACCCAAGAATTGCCGAGGGCCACTCACACTTTGGTCCACCTTAATGCCAAGGTCGGCCAGCTGGCTCCAGCTCTTGTATATGGCCAGCATCAAATCACGTAACTCCGGCTTATTCTCCTTACCCGAAGGATGAAAGTAAGGTCCATCCACGTTGAGTAGCCCTAAATCTTCGAGGCTAGCAATCAACTTCTGCTCCTCTGCATACCGACGTTCCTGCTTGTGAAAGGATGGAATATCATGCTTAAAAGTCAGGGTTACCTTTGGCTCAGTAGTACTATTGGCAAAATAACTATTGGTTCCGTAGTGGAATTGGAGGCAGCCCATGAGCTCACCTGCTAGGTTCTCTTCAATGTTAAGGCTTGCGGAAAAGGAACTTTCGTCGCTACTAATGTCAAAACCGACAGCCTTCACCTGATATTTCTTTATAGTGTTGAGCACAAACGACGAGTAGTACTGCTTCTCCGAAGATCGAGCGATAGTAATAAAGCCTTTTGAAAGGAATGGTTGCAGCTTTTTGCCGTCGGTTTCCTCCACAAAGAGTATGCGCTTCCCTGTATTAATAAGGCAGGGAGAATTGGTGATGATGGTAGTTAATTTCCCCAACTTTACCACTTCCTGCTTAAAGGTTATTGCTAGGGAATACCTTGTTCCCTCCTCATTTCGTTCGAAGGTAAAAAGTGTTTGGGCCGGTTCTGGGTCCACCTCAAGCCGCTCTTCCTCATACAGATTGTTGAGCTTAAGCCGCTGTTGGTAGAGTGGAATGTCTGCCCCCTTAAGCAGATTGAAGCACTTTAGCATACGCCGCTCAATGAAAGGTCGAATGCTGGTTGTGTGCTGCTCAGCCGACAGCTGCGCAATAAATTCCGTTTGGGTTTTCTGCTTTGCAAAGAGCTTGAAGAGCGACTTCTCACTATACTCGTTCACCAGCTTGAGCACCTGCTTTTCGGCAGCAGTGAGTTCAATGGTTTTGGTTTGCTCTTTCCCGTGAAGGTTCTCGGCAATTTTAAGTATAGGGGAATCGGCAATTCTTTCCAAAAGGTATGGTAACAGAATTACCCCCCAGAAACGATGCTCTGTTAATCCTAGACTGAAGAAAATTTTAGACTGGCTCTGCATTATTTACGGCTGAGTTGCAAAAGTAGCCAATGAACCCTCTTCCCCCAAAACTTTCATGCTATTTTCAGTAATTAATGTGAATTGTCCATCTATTCAGCCATTTATACCTAGCCGCAAAACCTTAAAACTTAACAATCGGGGGCAATAAAGGTTCAGTAAACCTTAAGATTGGATTACTTTCGCATTATTTCACTCGTAATGCACCACAATTTTCAGCATGTAAGGTTAGTTTTTTACCTTTGTGGGGTATAATTAAAAAGCAAAACAGCTATACAATGATAAAAAAGATTCTGGTGCTGCTGTTAATGGTTGCCGCCCTTCCCTCCTTTGGACAAGATAAGCCCACCACTCCCGTACAGATACAGAAATCGAACCAAAAGGTAAAAATTGGAGGTAAGTTTTACTTTGTTCATATTGTTCAGAAAGGCGAAACCCTATTCTCCATAAGCAAAGCATACGGAGTTAGCCAAGCCGACATTGCCGCCGAAAATCCCGATATATTCCAAGGGTTAAAGGTCGACCAGGCCCTTAAAATTCCCGCTTCCATTATCAGAGAATCAGATCTCCGGGGAGTAACCGAAGACGACGACTTCATATACCATATCGTTAAAAAGGGCGAAACGCTGTCGGCCATCTCGCGACTTTACCAAGTTCCGATAGAGGTGCTAATGAAAAATAATGTTGAGGTTGAAAATGGCTTGCAGGAGAGCCAGGTAGTGGTAATCCCTAAAAGTGCTCTTCCTAAGGTAGAGAGAATGAAGGACTCACTGAAGAAGGTAATAGGAACACTACCTTCAGATACCTCCGATATAGTTGCTGGAGAATTTCTCTACCACAAGGTAAAGGCGAAGGAGACATTCTACTCCCTATCGAAACGATATACCATTCCGCTCGATACCCTCATAGCCTTAAACCCCACTACCGATGGAATACTAAAACTCGACTTTAGCTTAAGAGTTCCACTGCGATTTATCCACGAGGCACCAACTTCGACGAGCATTGTTATAAAAGATACTACTGGTGAAGAGTTCGCTTCACCGTGCAATTGCGAAATCGGTACCAATGCAATGAAGAAGGATACCGTTCACCTAGCCCTAATTCTCCCCTTCAATGCACGTAAGGTTGACATTGTTGATAGCATGAGTAGCGGGAATCCTGAGGTTAAAGTTGAGAGCGAGCAGCAGAACTTTATGAATTTTTACCAAGGTGCGCTGATGGCGCTGGAGGTTCTTAAGGATACCGGATACAAGATGGATTTACAGGTGCTGGACAGCAAGCGTGATCCCTTGAGGGTAAGGGAACAGGTAAAGCGGTTGAGCCAATCCACCGAACTTATTATTGGCCCGGTATACAGCAACGAAATTAAGCCGGTGGCTGAGTATGCCCAAAAACGACAAATCTATATGGTTTCGCCGCTATCACCAATATCGAGCATGGTTGCCAAAAATCCCTACCTAATTCAAATTCGTCCAACCTACATCGACCAGATAAATGCACTTGCCGACTATGTTTCGAACCGCAAGGATGGCAACGTAGTTCTACTTTACGAGGCTGGTAAGGATTCCTCCGATCTAGTAAAACTTCTGCGCGAAAAACTATCGGCGAGGTTTACCGATCGGAATTTGGGTGACTCCATTATTAAAACATTTCACCTGATGGCCTACCATACTGGCCAGCCCTTTGAATCGGTGGTCGATACGTTTTCAAAGATGTTCTCCATCTCAATGAAAAACCTCGTAGTGGTACCATCCGACAACGAAGCTTTTGTATCGGACCTCCTGAGTAAGCTCAACAATATGAAGATTGTTTACAACACGCCCATTGAACTTTATGGAATGCCATCGTGGCAAAGGTTTGAAAGCGTAGATATTAACAACTACTATGCTCTGGGGCTGCGCTACATTTCACCCTACTTTGTCGATTATTCATCGCCGTTAGTTAAGAAGTTTGTTAAGCTCTACCGTAACCAATTCGATGCTGAACCTAACCAATTTGCCTTCCAAGGTTTTGATGTTGTATACTACTTTGTGCCCACTCTTGCCAAGTATGGAAAATCGTTTGAGCAATGCCTTCCCTGCTACCACGAGGAGCTCATCCAGAGTGCCTACCAGTTTAGAAGGATATCCCCAGAGGGTGGATTTGAAAATAGCGGTGTATTCAAGGTGCGCTACACCCCAGAATATGAAATTATTAACGAGTAATTCTTAACTAAAAGGATAAAGATTATAGCTGGGTGCATGCCCAACTTTTTTTATTCCCAGAGATACATCAGCTGCTCTTCCAAAAAGTTGGCCAGTTGAATAATTCTCTGTTCCGAGCAAGAAAAGCGGAGACCAGCCTTTGCGTAAAGATCTTCCATGGCGATGGAACCTCCTAGCTCAAGAGCCTCTGTAAAGCGTTGCAAAGTTTCTTCCGACGATTGAGTAAATTGCTGATATAGCTCCAGAGCACCCAGCTGGGCAATGGCATATTCGATGTAGTAGAACGGATCCTCAAATATGTGCAGCTGCCGCTGCCATGCAAACACAAACCCCTCCTCCACACCAAGCCAGCTTATCTCATGACTTACGTATTTTCGGTATACCTTTGTCCAAGCGCCATCGCGCTCTGCATGGCTATGTTCCGGGTGCGTGTAAAGCCAGTGTTGAAATTCATCAACTGCCACAATCCAGGGCAAGGCAAGGGCAACCTCTTCAAACAGGCGCGATTTCGCCCTTTTTAGCTCTGCTGCGCCATAAAAATAATTCCACTTTGAGGATGATATCAACTCCATCGACATGGAGGCTAACTCCGCCACCTCTATGGGTAAATCTTTCTGAAAAGAGAATGGTAAGCTGCTACACAGTTGCTCGTGAAAGGCATGTCCCATTTCGTGCATAAAGGTAACCACATCGTCGTAAACACCGGCAGCATTCATGAAAAGAAAAGAGCTTTTACTAAGCGGCAATGGATAGCTGAAGGCTCCAGGAACCTTGCCATGCCGACTTTCGAGGTCCATGTGCCCCGAAGTAGCCATGCGGTCAACCAAGGTTCCCATACGCGCATCGATAAGCTCGAGAACAGAGCGTCCCTTTTCTACCAGCTGCTCAACCCGGTCAAACGGCTTGAGCGGCTCTACACCGAAAGGATCAACCTCTAAGTCCCACGGTTTTAGCTCAGCCACTCCAAGCAATTGCTTTCTGCGCAGCAGAACCTTGTCGGCAATTGGAACAAAATGCTTTACAACGAGCTGGTGCAATGCTTGTACCTCAGCCACACTGTAGCTAAACCGCTCGAGCTCTAAGTGCCGATAATCGCGGTAATTCTTAAACCCCGCATTCACTGCTATCCGGTAGCGAAGCTTTAGCAGCTCGTCCATGAGGTCGTGAAGATTATTGGTTACGCTTAGCCGCTGTTGAAGCATCAGCAAATAAACCTTGTGCCTTATGCTACGATCTGATAACTCCAACGTAGAGGAGGCCTCCTGCATGGTAAGGCTTTTACCGTTGTATTCAATAGCCAATGTGGACACGGTTTCGGCATATTCCTGGCTTAGAACCTCCTCCTCGGCCATTAAGGCAACATTAGCAGTACGAAAGAGCTCTACTCTTCGCTGCAGCTGTTTGAGGTAGATCGGTGCGTTGGAGCGAAGGTAATCGTTGGCCGATTTACTCTTTATAAGCATGGCATCAAGCGCATTGTCATTCTCCTGCGCAATGGAATCTATCTTCTCCACAAAAAAATCGAGCTGCTCCCTCGCCTGAGTTTCAGTGGTGTTTTTTGCAAACGCAATGTATCGATCGGCCATCTCCTGGCTCAAGCGTTCGTCTATTATGGTTCGAAGCCGCAAAAACTCCTCCACCTCATCGAAATTAGCTAGGGATTTAAGCTGGAGCAAACGAAAAATTTCCCGTACTTTTTCAGGAGTAAGTTCAAGCTGCGCTATATTTTCTTGAAGAGATTTTTTCATCAGGAAATATTCAATGGTAATTACTGTAAATACAACAAAAAAAGAAGCGCTACTTCACAAAAAAGCAGCGCTCCACAAAATATTTTCAGCAATTGCTCTCGAACAAAAGCTACTCAGTCTTTTCCTCTGCGGCAACCGCAGTATCTGCTTCTTTCTCTGGCTCTTTCTCGTCCTCAATGTCGATAAGATGAAGCATGTCGTGCGCGTTCAAAAGGTTAAACCACGAAATCATCTTCTTAATATCGGAAGCGTAAACCCTTTCGCGATCGAACTCCGGGAGCACCTCTCCTAAGAACGCCTTCAGCGCATCGTTGGAAGACTTTGGGTCGATAATGGTTTGACCACCATTAACCTTCTCGCGGATAGTTTTAAAAACCTCCTTTAATGCCACCTCGCCGGTCGCGGTATAAATTGCAATATCACCAAGGGAAGAGACCTTAGCGCTGGCAGAAGCATTCATGCGCTTTTGGTCAGCCAACGATTCCACGATAATGCCATTACGGCTCTGGGAAACGTACTTAAAAAGTCCCGGTTGACCCGAAATAGCCATAATCTTCTTTAATGTCAGTTCGTCTGTGCTCATTGTTTTCAACTTATGTTTTTCGGTGGATGGCAAAGTTAAATAAAAATTTCACGAAAATAAGCTACTGGTGCAGAATAACCTTGAAAAGGAAACTCTGGTTAAGACATACCCCGTTCCTTTTTGATGAGATTGTAGGCCTCGTTAACCTTCTGGATCTTTTCATTGGCAGCACGTTGCACATCTTCACCCAGCTGGCTTACCTTATCGGGGTGGTACTTAAGTGCCATGTGGCGGTAGGCCTTCTTAACCTCATCGTTGGTGGCACTTCTACTTATTTCCAAAACCTGATAGGCCCATTCGGTATTGTCCACAAACATGGCCTTGATAGAGGTGTATTCAGAAGGCGAAATGCCTAGGTAACCCGCGATATCCTCCACAAGTTTTAGCTCTTCCGGACTTACAACACCATCGGCCTTGGCAATTCCAAACAGAAAATGAACCAGCTGCAGCCGTGCAGAGTAGTCCACATTATTGCGAACTTGGAAGCAAACATCCTTCACCGGCACCTCTTTCTTAAGCATGTCGCGAAGGAGAATCATAGCTTCCTGAGCCATATCGACGCCAAAGCTACGAACGAGAAAATCCTTAACAAAGTCGAGTTCCGATTTCAACACCTTGCCGTCGGCCTTCATCATGGCCGAAACCAACACCAACAAGCTAACAATGAATCCATCACGGCTAGTTTGTCCAGTATAAATTTTTTTGCCTCCCTCCTTTGTTTCAAGCAATGCACCCAATGCAAAGCCGGCTATTCCACCAATTGGTCCTAAAAAGAACCAGCCCAATGCACCAGATATCCATTTTCCGTATCCCATATTCTATCTCTTTTTTGAAAGGCTTAGCAGCTTTTCATGCAGCTCTACTACCTGGGGCAGGAGCAGCTGGTTGTTATCGTTGTTAATCACAAAATCGGCCAGTGCAATGCGCTCTTGATCCGATAGCTGATGGGCCATTCGAAGGTGAACCTGCTCTGGTCCAACACCATCGCGCTCCATTACCCGTGCAACCCGTACCTCTTCAGGAGCCGCTACCACCACAAGCTTGTCCATGGTTTCACTTGCGCCGCTCTCGATTAGGATGGCAGCCTCGTGTATAACGTAAGGAAAAAGGGAATGCTGCTGTAGCCAGCTCTGAAAATGCCGTTCTACTGCCGGATGAACCACCCCGTTCACCTTCTCCAAAATCTCCCGATCGCCAAAGACCAACGCTGCCACCTGCTTCCGGTTCAGCCCCAGCGGGGTGTATATCTCATCACCGAAAAATTGCTTGTACGCGGCAACAATATCTGGATCAACCTCAATCAGCTTTTTTGCTTCAATATCGGCTTGGTAAATGGGAACCCCCAGCTCAGAAAATATTCTGGCTACGAAAGATTTACCACTTCCAATTCCGCCGGTAAGTCCAACTTTAAGCATATCAATTATTTTGAACAATATACTCCACAAAGGTAGGATTTACGGTAATATTTGCCACAAAATCGGGCTGACCCTCCAAGCTTACCTTTAGCTTATCGCTGAGCAGTGTCGAAATATTGCTGTAGTCGACCACCAACTTAAAGCTGGAGGGAGTCACCTCCTTGTAGTGGCTCAATGCGACCATGTAGGATACCGTTGCAGTAGCGGGCAAAAGCATTAGGTGCTTATTGGCCGGAACGTTCACAACTTGAATAGGTACATCAACCGTACCTTCAGTAAACTTTTCAACTGCTATGGTATAGTCGATACGGCGTGTAGAGGGAATTATTCCAGAGATGTTTGTAAGTGCAAGAATACCGGAGGTAGATTGATTAAGGTTGTCTAGTTTCTTTGGCTTCGTTGGCCAAAAGGCCAACGTGTCCACTAGCGAGGCGGGCCCAGTTACAATTATAGAGTCGGGTTTCAGCATGGGTCTACCGCTCAGCATAAATTGCTTCTCGGGCCTCGGGTCGAGGTTAGACCGCACAGGCACAACCCTACGCGACATGCGCGAAAGATCCACGAATAGCGTATCTGGGGCTACCTCTTCCAGCTGCATATCGGGATTAATCTGGTCGGCAAGCATGGTTTGAATGCGAGATGAAAGAATGTAGTAGGTGACTTTGGAACCATTTACCCGGCTAAGTTTGACCTCCTTTAAGTCGATGTTGAGTGGCGCTAGAACCGAGCTCATCTTAAACTTCAGTAGCGTGTAGCCATGAGCCCGCACCTTGAGGGTCACCGAAGCCTCCGACTCCTTTACAAAAACCCTATCGGCGGGCAAATTACTAAACCTTACCGGATATGATAGATCGATGGTGTACTCATGGTTCAACTTGTTGAGATACCAAAGAAATGAGGCGAAAAACAGGAAGAATAGGAATACAACCAACTTCTCATCCACCTTGATTTTCCGAGGTGTAATTGCTTCACCAAACTGCTTAAAAAAACGGGTATCCACGGTTAACGGCAATTGATAAATTACGCTGCAAGTTAGAAATAATCCCGAACTGAACTACAAATAGCTATGAAGGGTTGCAACGAAAAAAGGGCTCGGCAAACGCCAAACCCAATTTTCCTTCAAAGAAATAGTTTCTACTTTGAGCTTTGCTGTAGATCGGAAGGATCGCGAAGAATCGCGCTCTTGTCGCAGCGAATTTTCACGTTCTCATCAATTTCGATAATGAGGTATTGATCGCGAACTTCCCAAACCTTACCGTAGATACCTCCGGTAGTCACAATCTTATCGCCCTTCTTCAGCTCGCTTTGAAACTTACGAAGCTCCTTCTGGCGCTTAGTTTGAGGACGAATCATAAAGAAGTACATTACCACAAATACGAGCACCATCATAATGAGGAACGAATAACCTTGTCCTCCTGCTGCTGGTGCTGCTGCCTGTAAAATAATAACGTTGTTGAACATGCTTATTGAATTTAAGGATTTATTTACTGAACTACATTTCCCTTTAAGGTAAGGCTACGCGCTGGAAGCCCTCCATTGAATTTGAGGGTAACCTCCTTCATCTGTAGGCCGAGCCACCCGTCGCTATTAAACTGTATTTCGATTTGGCCTCTACCGCCTGGCAGCAATGGTTGTTTGGTATACTTTGGGGTGGTGCATCCACAGCTGGGAATGGCATCCTTAATCATCAAATCGCCATCACCTACATTTTTAAAGAAGAAGGTATGCGAAACAATCTCCCCTTGCTTAATAGTTCCAAAGTCGAAGTAGTCTTCTTCAAAAACAATTTTTGGATGACCTGCCGCCGTCGCAGGATTGGCAACCTCAGCCGTCTTTTTATGTCCACACCCTGAGGCCAAAGCGGTAACTACCAAGCCTGCCAACCACAACTTATTAATCTGCTTCATTTTTCCTTCGGTTAATCGTCCACTGACCTGTGGGTCAACAGTGAACAGCCGTAATTATTTGGTTAAATATCTCTCTAATATTCAGCTACAGAGCTTGCAAGTTAGGAAATTTCAGCCTCTTCTCCAACCAACCCTCTGCCCTGCTTAACTATTTTATTGTCGGTTTTGAGTTGAGCAATAACTTTATCGAGCACGCCGTTTATAAAAGCAGCGCTGTTGGGTGTGCTGTAAAACTTAGCCAAATCGATATACTCGTTGAACGAAACCTTGATGGGGATATTGGGAAACTCCACAATTTCTGCAATGGCGGCTAGCATAATCACCGAGTCCATAAAGGCAATACGATCTACCTCCCAATTACTGGAAAAAATACCTATAATTTCGAGATACTCTTCGCGCTTTAAAACAGCCCGGCGTAGCAATCGCGTAGCAAAGGTTTCATCTTCCACCTCCTTATACAGCGGCAGCAACTTAGCACTTTCGTCGTACGATTCTTTGAACCCCTTAACGGTTTTAATTACCATGCCAATGATGAACTCTATCTCATCCATCCAGAACATGCTCTGCTCTTCTAAGCACGAATACAAGTCCTCAAAATCCTCCAATTCCTTGGTGTAAAAGTCAAGGATGAGCTTTTTATCAGCGGCAAAATCGTTGGCATCGGCCTTCAAGTAATCCTGAAAGTAATCCCGGCTAATTAAATTTTCGTAAAACTTCTTAATTAACCTAGGGTATCCCGCCCATGAAAGCTTTTTTTGTTGGTTGTATTCACCCAGCTCAAGATTGCTGCGCAGCAAGCTAACCACTGCATTGTCAACAAATCGTCTATTGGGGCTAAGCTCGTCAGCGGTAGGGCGATGTTTTTGAAGGCCCAGTTCAATGCGCACTTGCGAATAATCTGCCACATCAACTACTAAGGTTAGTAGCAAGTGATACAGATCATAGAACTTTTGGATGCTGTGGAGTAATTCCTTTTCGGATTGGCCTAAAGTACGGTCGGGTGATTGCAAATGCCCGTAAAGCGTTTTAGCAACCTTTATCCTAAGCAAGCGTCTACTTATCATACTGAACAAGAACCTATTAACAATTTCTTACCTCCTAAATGCCCTGCAAAGATACTCTTTTTGTATTGCATGCAAAAAGCAAAGTGGGCCAAAGCCCCAATGCAGTGGAACAATTTAAAATAACGCTTCAACAATAAAATTCCATTGTGCTATCGTCCACCACATTGCCACCGATCTTGAAGAAAAGGCTTACCCTTACAGAAATTTAAAAGAGTGAAAATGGTAAAATAAAACTGCTGGGGTGAAAAAATTTATATTTTTGACAGGACGAACAACCAATGTTTTACTAACAAACCAACATGAGATGACGGACGATTTCGACAAGCACGACGGGTATGACAGGGAAGAGAATAGCGAAATCTTTTCCAAAGCGGTAAGGGCTGGTAAGCGCACCTACTTTTTTGACGTTAAGGCCACCAGGGGCGACGACTACTACCTCACCATCACCGAAAGCAAGAAAAAGGTTGGAAGAGATGGGCGCTTTTTTTACGACAAGCACAAGATTTTTCTATACAAGGAAGATTTTGAAAAATTTGCCGAAGGACTACACGAAGTTGTCGAGTATATTCATACAACTCAGGGAAAGGCTGAACCATACCGTGCTGAATCGTTTGAGGAAGAAAAGGATGAGCTGGTTACCAACAACCTCCCCAATGGCTTTTCGAATGTTGACTTCGAAGACCTTGATGAGAAATAAAACCAAGCCGGCAATCGCCGGCATTTTTACACCCTTATCCCAAGCACGGTAATGTCGTCGGTTTGCACATCGGAACCTTTCCATTCTGCAATCCGATTTACAATTTCCTGCCGCTGAATTGCAGTGGGCAGGGCGCAAAGTTGAACAAACATTTTCCGAGCCAAGTTACGAGAAAACTTACGCCGCTCATGCTGCTCGAGCTGGTCTACCAACCCATCGGTAAAAAGGTAGATCATGTCGCCTGGTTCTACATCCAAGCAATGCTCCTTGAAGGGTCCACGAAACAGTGGATTACCTACCAGCCGCTTATCGCCGGGCAGCTCCTGCAGGGATGGAAATTCAGACTCACAATTTTTAATTAAAAAAATGGGGCAATGCGCTCCGGCAAACCATAGCTTTCCCTCACTCCTATTCAACATGCAGAATGCCACATCCATGGCGCTAGTAACCGTATCGCTAGGGGTGGCAATGCTAAGGGTGGTCACCATTTTATGATGCACCGCCCCAAGCACTGCAGCAGGGGACACTATTCGTTGGTTTAGCACCACATCCTTAAAGGCAACTAGTCCAACCATGCTCATCAGCGCTCCCGGAATACCATGGCCTGTGCAGTCAACCACACAAAAAATGACATTATTGTCGTATACAGAACTCCAGTAAAAGTCGCCCCCTACGGAATATTTTGGTTGATAGATAATAAAGTGGTCGCCACAAAGCATATCCAACTCCGACTTGTTTTGTAGGTGCGAATCCTGTAGGTGCTTTGCAAACTCCATGCTGTCGGAGAGCTGAGTATGAAACTGCTCGATCTCGTCGTGCTGCGTCTTAAGGAGATCGCGCTGCCGCTGAAGTTTCTCCCCTTGCGCCGCCAGATCAGCGGTTCGCTCCCTCACCGTTTCCTCAAAAACACGGCGCTCCTTAAACAAAACTTTTATATGAAGACTAACCAATACGTAGGACAAATCGGCTACAACAAAAACCAAAAATAAACCGACTAAATAATTACGAGTTGGGGTTTCAGAAGATGATTCGCTACTGCTCAAAGGTGGTGCGCTATCCAATGCTGTGCGACGGTTTCCCGAAGAGCTCTCACACCGTGAAGCAACGACTACGCTTACAACACTCGAACGAGATGTGGAGCCAATTGAACAACCGTAAAAAAAGTGGGAATACGCTTCAACAAGACCATCGTCATAGCTGTTTTTAAATTGGTGATGGCCAACCCAAATAGCTGAAACTAGAAGAGCACCATAGAAAAATTTCATTCCCAAAAGATTACTTGCAGCATTGGCACTGCTAAGTTACACCATTTTTTGTTGCAGAAAAAAATAAGCAAAAAAACTGAAGCAAACCTCCAACCGATAATTATTGCCCCTCCTTGGTGGAAAATCCCCCATTGGTAAGAATCTCATCAATATCCTGCACCGAGAGCTTCCGCACGTTGGTAATAATCATGTCCTTGCTTAGAAACGTGCCAAGGGAATTGCACGACCTAACAATGTTGGTAAAGAGTGGCTGCAGGGCAACATCCATCGGTATCAAGGAGGTTATCGAGATGCTGCTCCCATTAAATTGAATATCTTCCACAATGGAGTTGGCTCGCTCAAGGTTGAAATGCAGCTCTTTGGTTACCACCTCCTGCTGAAGCTGGGTGAAATTTCCAAATTCACTTAGCAAAACGGTAAAATAGCGCAACCTATCTTCATGTCCGCCGAGCCCAGTAGAAATAAATACCTGACTCTGCTCCAGCAGCTGGCTCTCCAAATTGACCCTACACTCTCCGTAAGCCAGCACAGCCCATCCTCGCTCTAATGGTTCAACCTGCTCGAGGTAACTTTCTAACACACGGAACGATGACACCTCAGCAGTGGCAGCAAGGCAGATAAGTGCCATGTGAACGGAATCCTTATCTGATTGCTTCGAAAGAATTAGGGTGCGAGCCTCCTCTATCTCCTCAAGCGATAGCACTCGCCGATACTTCTTCGACATTTCGAAGTATTGCATTTGCAGATTGATATCAACCTCCTCCTGAAGAATACGAAACGAATGATCGTCGCCCAGGATATCCTTGATATGTCCCAAAATATTTTCCTGCTCACCAGTATTCATCTGCCGAATTAGATTTTTTTTGAAAAATACAATATTCTCACAACATTTTCAGGATTCTGGCATTTATCTGAAATCAAAATACCCACATTTAGCGATATACTTGCCCAAAAATTGTTTCTAAGTTTGTGACCGCAACAAAACGTGCACCCCTCAATGATATTTTGAAACCAAAAGTGAGGGGTCTATTGGTTGTTTCGGCTAAGAAAACAATGCCAAATGCGGTAATGCTAACGATTTTGCCGAATAAATATTTAACACAGCGTACATTAAGATACTTTTTCAGCAGCTATGAAGCTATCGGAGCTACAAAACGGTGAATTCGGAATTATCACAAAGGTGATGGGGCGAGGTGCCTTTCGCAAGCGCATCACCGAAATGGGATTTGTGAAGGGGAAAAAGGTTATTGTGGTAAAAAATGCACCACTGAAGGATCCCATTGAATACAACATTATGGGCTACGACGTGTCGCTACGGCGAAGTGAAGCGGCATTGGTTGAGGTGGCCACCAAGGATGAGGCTGTAAACCTCAGCTTTGAGGGTTACAACGGTACCATTACTGAAGAGGACCTTCGCGTATCGGCCAAGGTGATGGGCAAAACCATAAACGTGGCGCTTGTGGGCAACCCAAATGCAGGAAAGACCACCCTCTTTAACTTTGCCTCCGGCTCCAACGAGCGTGTAGGGAACTACTCCGGCGTTACCGTCGACTCCAAGCAGGCGCACTTTCGGCACAAGGGCTACTTGTTCAAAATTACAGACCTACCAGGGACATACTCGCTTACGGCCTACACCCCTGAGGAGGTTTTTGTGCGGAGCTACATTGCCGAAACAATCCCCGACATCATCATCAACGTGGTAGACGCCTCCAACCTGGAGCGCAACCTCTACCTCACCTCCCAGCTTATCGACATGGACGTGAAGGTGATTATTGCCCTTAATATGTTCGATGAGCTGCAAAAGAGTGGCGATCGTTTTGACTACCTATCGCTGGGAAAAATGATGGGTATTCCCATTGTGCCTACCGTAGGCAGCAAGGGTAAGGGGATTACTGAACTTTTCGACACGGCCATCAACGTGTATGCCGATAAGGATAAAACCATACGACACCTGCACATTAACTATGGTGGAGAGGTGGAGCAATCAGTGGCCGTAGTGCAGAAGTTACTCAAGCAGGGTGATAATCTAACCATTACCAGCAAGTATTCCACCCGTTTTCTCGCCATTAAGCTGCTGGAAAAAGACAGACATTCAAAAAAGATTATTGAGAGTTGCTCCAACAAGGAGGAGATACTCAACGCTGCCTCAAAGGAGATTAGCCGGCTAGAGTTGGTTATGGCTGAGGACAGCGAAACAATTATTACCGATGCCAAGTATGGCTTTATTGCCGGGGCACTCAAGGAGACATTTCACGAAGGAATTCACAACCGCCGTCGCGCCACCGACGTTATCGACACCTTTCTCACCCACCAGGTTTTCGGCTTCCCCATCTTCATCTTTTTCATGTGGCTGATGTTTTACTCTACCTTTACCCTAGGCGAGTACCCCATGAACTGGATACAGGATGGAGTTGGACTTATCTCCTCGCTACTGCAAAACCACTTTCCTGCTGGGGCATTCAAGGATTTGCTCATTGGCGGCGTGATTGGTGGCGTGGGCAGTGTAATAGTGTTTCTGCCCAACATACTCATCCTCTTCCTTTTCATCTCGGTGCTGGAGGACACGGGCTACATGGCACGGGCTGCCTTTATCATGGACAAGGTTATGCACAAGATTGGGTTGCATGGCCAGTCATTCATTCCGCTCATTATGGGTTTTGGATGCAATGTACCAGCCATTATGGCCACCCGGACCATCGAAAACAGAAATAACAGGCTGCTTACCATGCTCATCAACCCATTTATGAGTTGCAGTGCTAGGCTCCCCGTTTACATCCTGATTATAGGTGCCATATTTCCCGCTCATGCCGGCACCGTACTCTTCGCCATTTACCTCCTTGGCATTCTAATGGCAATTGGTGCCGCACTTATCTTTAAGCGAACGCTGTTTCACTCAGAGGAGGTTCCGTTTGTGATGGAGCTTCCACCCTACCGAATTCCAACCATACGCTCCACGGTAAAGCACATGTGGCATAAGGGTTCACAGTATTTGAGCAAAATGGGAGGCGTTATTCTAGTGGCCGTAATCTTAATTTGGGCACTGGAATACTACCCCAAAAACGTGGAATACAGCAAACCATTCGACAAGTTAATTGAGTCAAAAACGGAGCAACAGGCTCATGATCAAAACATAGGAAAACCCTCGCAACAGCTGCAGCAGGATATTCGAAACCTCGAGGTGCAGAAGGATGCCGAGCATCAGGAGCAGTCCTACCTTGGACAGATTGGCAAACTCATTGAACCGGTAATTCGTCCGCTAGGTTTCGACTGGAAAATGGGCGTAAGCTTGGTAGCGGGTGTGGCAGCCAAGGAGATTGTGGTGAGCACGCTGGGTGTTCTTTATCAAGTGGACAATGGCGACGACTCCAACAAGCTCATTGATAAGCTTCGTTTGGAGAAGTATCAGGCAGGACCAAAAGTTGGGCAAACGGTGTTTACCCCAATTTCAGCGTTGGCCTTCCTTGTTTTTATCCTCATCTACTTCCCCTGCATTGCCGTTATTGCCGCCATTAAGAAGGAATCGGGCAGCTGGAAGTGGGCCGCTTTTACTATAGTCTATACTACTGGGTTTGCTTGGTTCATGGCTTTTGCCACCTTCCAGCTGGGAAGCCTTATTTGGGGCTAAACCATACTCGAAAAATATTGTTACTTATAAAAGAGTCAACGCCATGTTACAAGATATACTCGCCCTCACCGCCGTATTTGCCGCCGCCACCTATGCGGCTTACGGCCTATATAAAACGGTTAACATCAAGCCAAGTCAAAACGGTGGAGGCTGCTGCGGATGCTCTGCGGGAGCCACCTGCAGCGCTAAGGGGTTGAAGAAGGTTGTTAAGTAAAAAAAGTCAGAAGACCGCAGGAGTAGTACAGTAGTATATTTACCACCTATACCACATACCCTGCATCCTTAAACCGTTGCAACGAAGAATTAGAAATTAGAAATTAGGAACTAGAAATTAGGAACTAGAACCGACCGAAGGGAGTTCAGCGTAGCCAAACTATAAACTACGTTCATGCTACCACCTCTCTCACTTACTCTTTTTCCTGTTGTGCCTGATCACCTTTGCCTCGATGTAGAAAATGATTTCTTCAGCAATATTCTTGGTGTGATCGCCAATTCTTTCCAACTTCTTAATGATGGTTAGCATACCCAGAAAATCTGTGATGTTCTCAGGATGTAGCTTTATAAGATCAGCAATTAGTGTGTTTGCATTTTTATTGTTGTCGTCCAGAATCTTATCTTTTTCAAAAATTGTACTGGCCAAATTGTTGTCATCCGTCTCGAAGGCCTCCATTGCAGTTTTAAGCATCCAAATGGCAGTATCGAGCATCAAAATGAGGTTTGTTTTTTCTAAACTTTCGCTGCTTGTTGGATTGTCCATTTCACGAATGACCTTAGCAGTACTCCAAGCAAAATCGCCAATACGCTCTAAATTATAATTGATTTTCAGGATGGCAAGAACAAGCCGGAGATCGTTGGCCACCGGAGAAAATAGTGCAAGAAAGTTTTCACAATCCATGTCCACCTTTAGCTCAAAGGCATCGATGAGCTTTTCCCCAGTAGCCATTTCGTTAATTAAATCCTTATTGCCCGATTCTACAACGGCCTTCGCCTTCTGAACCTGATTGATTACGGTGTCCCACATCTCAATCATATCTTTTTTCAGGTGCAGCAATTCTGCTTCAAGGTGTGTCATATTGCTCTTTGAATCATTGTTTTGTTTTGCAATGTTACTCATTTTTGAAGTTTTTAAGAGGTTCAAAAGTGGAAAAGTGGAGATCATATCAATGGCATCTATATTTCAATCCAGCTAGATCCAAAAGCCTCAACTCTAGCCAAACCGGCCGGTGATGTAGTTTTGTGTTTGCACCTTTTTGGGGTTTGTAAATATGGTCTTTGTTTTATCCCACTCCGTTAGCTCACCCATGTAAAAAAAGGCCGTATCATCACTTATCCGTCCTGCTTGCTGCATATTGTGAGTAACTATCACTATCGTGTAATTGCTTTTCAAGGCTAGCAGCAGCTCTTCTATTTTGGCCGTGGATATGGGATCTAGGGCCGAGGTGGGTTCATCGAGAAGTAGAATTGAAGGCTTCATGGCAATGGAGCGAGCTATGCACAACCGTTGCTGCTGTCCACCCGACAAAAAGGTCCCCTTTTTGTGCAAATTGTCTTTAACCTCATCCCAAAGAACCGCTTTTCTTAACGATTCCTCCACCAGCTGCTCCTTTTCCGATTTCGATAGCTTATACCTGTTGAGTGTATATCCGGCAATAACATTCTCAAAAATGTTCATCGTATTAAATGGATTTGGTCGCTGAAAAACCATTCCAACACTTCGCCTTAAAAGGGTTGCATTGTAGGAGAAAATGTCTTCATCGTTGATATAGATCTTCCCTGTTGAATAGGCATTTTCGGTAAGTTCGTGCATTCGATTAATGCAGCGAATAAATGTTGACTTTCCACAGCCGGAGGGCCCCATTATGGCCGTTATGGTGTTCTTTGGAATTTCGATGCTTACGTCTTTTAAAACGTGCGCATCTCCAAAAAAAGCATTGAGGTTTTCCGTTCTTAAAATTGTACTTTCCATCTTTTCTCTGCTAGTTTTGTCAATATGTTCAGAAATAGGATAATTACCACTAGAATGAATGAAGCCCCCCAGGCTAAGTTATGCCAATCCTCATATGGGCTAGTGGCATAGTTAAAGATAACAAGGGGTAAGCTGGCTGTTGGTTTTAAAATATTTGTATTAAGGAATGGATTTCCAAAGGCAGTGAAAAGAAGTGGAGCAGTTTCACCCGCAACCCTAGCAATTCCAAGAATTATCCCATTCAGTATACCACTTAATCCAGCCGGAATTATAACGCTTATCATGGTTTTGTAGTAGGGAACACCCAGCGATAGTGCGGCTTCCTTAAAGGAGGATGGAACCATCTTCAGCGTTTCCTCCGTCGATTTAATTATGGATGGAAGCATCATAATGGCAAGTGCAATGCTCCCAGATAGGGAGGTAAAGGTGCCAAATGGCTTCACAATCCATAAGTAGATAATAATTCCTATCACAATGGAAGGGATGCCCTGCAATACATCCACCGCTAAGTGGGCCAAGTTATATATTCGTGTTCGCGTTTGCTCGGCAAAATATACTCCGGTGGTAACCCCTATTGGAATTGCAATTAAAGCAGCCACGGAGATAATCATGATACTTCCAACTATAGCATTCAAAATGCCCCCGCCAACTTCCCCTACCGGTTTTGGAAGGCTGGTTAAGAAATTCCAGTTAATCACTGAAATACCCTGTTTGAAGATATACGCCAAGATAGCCAACAGCGGGATTACCGAAAGAACTGTCAGAAAGATTATCAGAAATTTGAAGATCAAATTTCTGGCCTCTCTAAAGGTGAAATACTTTTTCATTAGTTCTCAAATCTTTTAATAATTCTCACCCCAATAATATTGATGATTGTAGTAACCACAAATAACACCAGACCCGTTTCGATTAGTGCAGAAAAGTATATTTTCCCGGTTGCTTCGGTAAATTCATTGGCAATAACGCTAGCCATTGTGTTTCCTGTATCGAAAATACTTTTTGGAATAATCTGCGTATTTCCAATAAGCATGGTAACAGCCATGGTTTCACCCAGAGCCCTTCCAAGAGCCAGCAAAATACCTGCTGACATTCCAGACCTGATGTATGGAATGATCACAAACCGAACCACCTCGAAGCGCGTAGCCCCAAGAGCATATGCTGCCTCTTTAAGGTGTAAGGGAACCATGCTAATTACAAGCCGAATGAGCGATGCCGAAAATGGCGTAATCATTATGGCTAGGATTATGGATGCCGCAAGAATTCCCACGCCTGAAGGAACAGCCCCCACCCTCATTTCGATGGCTCGCACAATTGGAACAATGGTGAAAATACCCCAAAAGCCCAATATTACGGAGGGAATTCCAGCCAAAAGTTCAACTGCATTTTTTATTAATCCGCTTATCCAGCCCCGTGGATAATATTCGCCCAAAAACAGTCCAATGGCCAGAGCAAAGGGAGTTGAAATGAGAATGGCTAGTGCAGATGTCATT
>DATKTT010000119.1:0-6468 GCA_035530955.1 Williamwhitmania sp.
GCCGTGTATGACTCCTTGCAGCTGATTAATTTCTCCGGCGTTCCGGCAAATACCAAACTACCGCCATCTTTTCCTCCTTCTGGGCCTAGGTCGATAACGTAGTCGGCACACTTGATAACCTCAAGGTTGTGCTCCACCACAATCAGGCTGTGGCCATTCTCCACCAAAGCGTTAAAAGAGTCAAGTAGCTTGCGAATATCGTGGAAGTGCAGCCCAGTGGTTGGCTCATCAAAGATGAATAGAAAAGGACCGCCAACGTTCTCCTTTCCGAGAAAGGATGCCAGCTTTACGCGTTGGCTCTCTCCGCCTGAGAGGGTGCTGCTACTTTGCCCTAGGCGAACATATCCTAAACCAACATCCTGAAGCGGTTTTAACTTTTCGGCAATCTTCCGTTCGGTGTTGCCCTTTTGCGCACCAAAGAGTTCGATGGCTTGGTCTACCGTTAGCTCCAAAATATCAAAAATGGAGAGCCCTTTGTATTTTACCTCCAGTATATCATCCTTGAATCGCTTGCCGTGGCAGCTTTCGCACACCAGCGTTACGTCGGCCATAAACTGCATCTCCACCTTGATGATTCCTTCACCCTGGCACTCCTCGCAGCGACCACCCTCCATGTTGAATGAGAAATGAGATGGTTTGAGCGTATTAGCCTTGGCAAGTGGTTGGTCAGAAAAAAGCTTTCGGATCTCCTCATAAGCTTTGATGTAGGTTACAGGGTTGGAGCGGGTGCTTTTGCCAATGGGGTTTTGATCCACCATTTCAACCCCTTTTAGCCGATGATAATCGCCTGAAACGCTTCCATGACGGCCTGCCTTTTCGCCGTATCCATTTACAAGCTTACTTATGGATGGGTAGAGTATTGTCTTTACCAACGTGCTCTTGCCAGAGCCACTTACCCCGGTAACCACCGTAAGCGTGTTTAGTGGAAACTTAACATCGATGCCTTTAAGGTTATTCTCACGGGCATTCTTTACCTCTATAAACGAGGCCGATTTTCGCCGAATGGTTGGAACAGGAATTTTTTCTACTCCAGTAAGATATTGGGCAGTGAGGCTGTTCTTGGCCTGCTCTAATTCATCAATTTTTCCCTGAAAAATAATTTCCCCTCCGTGCTGCCCGGCATGGGGTCCAACGTCGATTATTTGGTCGGCTGCCCGCATAATCTCCTCGTCGTGCTCCACTACTACCACCGTATTGCCCAACTTTTTTAGGTTTTGCAGCACGTTGATGAGCAATCCGGTATCGCGGGAGTGAAGGCCAATGCTTGGTTCGTCTAATATGTAGAGCGAGCCCACCAAGCTACTTCCTAGCGAGGTGGCTAGGTTGATGCGCTGACTCTCGCCTCCCGACAGGGTTGCTGAAAGACGATTAAGCGTAAGGTAACCAAGTCCAACATCCAGCAAAAATCTAAGTCTATTGGTTATTTCGGCCAGAATTCGCCCGGCTACCTTTTCGTCGTGTTCGGAAAGTTTCAGATTGCTGAAAATGGGTAGCAGCTCGTCAATGGGCTGTAGCACTAAGTCGGCAATATTATAGCCACCAATCTTTACATAGCTGGCCTCTGGACGTAGTCGGGAACCCTTGCAAACAGGGCAGGTGGTTTTGCCCATGTAGCGCGACAGCATTACGCGATACTGTATTTTATACTTTTTCTCCTCGAGGTATGCAAAGAAGTCATCGATGCCATCCAACCCTTTGGCTCCATGCCACAGGAGGTTTGTCTCGGCTTCGCTTAGTTGGTCGTAAGGCCGATGAATGGGAAAGCTGGTTTTAGCCGACTGCTTGATGAACTGATCCTTGTAAGCTTGCATGGTTTCGGTTTTCCATGGAGCAATTGCATCTTCGTACACCGATCGGCTGCGATCGGGGATCACCAAATCCTCATCAATGCCTATAACCCTTCCGTAGCCTTCGCATTTGGGACAGGCGCCCAGCGGGCTGTTGAAACTGAACAGGTGGACCGATGGCTCCTCAAAGGCTACGCCATCCTCCTCAAAACGGTTCGAAAATAGAGTCGATCTTGGCTTCTCTGGATCAAGATAACTCTTTACCAAACAGCTGCCATTGCTTTCGGAGAATGCTGTTTGAACAGAATCGGCGCATCGCCCAGCAAAGTCAACCTCGTCGCTAACGGCTAGGCGGTCTACAACAAGGTTCACTAGGCATGTCTTTGGTAATTTCGCCTCACCTGCAATTAGTTCTTCAACTTGGAAAACTTGATCGCACGCCTCAATGCGGGTTATTCCGGATTGCAGCAAGGTAAGCAGCTTGTCGGTAGTTGGCGCTTTTCCCTCGCCTTGATACGGTGCTAGCACCATTACGCGAGTTTCTAATGGGAAGCTGCTGATGAAATCTACCACGTCGGTAACCGAATGGCGCCTTATTTCCTTGCCAGTTACGGGTGAGAAGGTGTGACCAATCCTGGCGTACAATAATTTTAGGTAATCGTAAATTTCGGTAGAAGTTCCTACGGTAGAGCGAGGGTTTCGTGTGTTAACCTTTTGTTCAATGGCAATGGCCGGAGGTATGCCCTCAATAGCATCCACTTCCGGCTTGCTAATTCTTCCCAAAAACTGGCGTGCATACGACGAAAGGCTCTCCACGTAACGTCGTTGACCTTCGGCATAGAGCGTGTCGAAAACCAATGAAGACTTGCCCGAACCGGATAGGCCGGTAACCACGACAAGCTCGTTCCTGGGAATGTTTATGGATACGTTTTTAAGATTGTGAACTCTGGCGCCACGAATGACAATATGTTGTGATTTGTTTTGGCTCGACATGGTTTTAAAATAATCGGTAAAGGTAACAGTTTTTCTTCATTATAGTTGGGTATAAGAGTCTCCCACGCCACGTTGCTTGGCCACGGCCCAATTGGAAGTTTCTTTTTTCGCGCTTGTAACATTTTAGTTGTATTGGTCGTCTTCTAATCAGTTTTGTATTGCAGAATAAAAAAAGTTTATATATTTGAACCACGAAAACTAACCTAAAACAACGACTCGCCTATCGAAAACATTCTACACTGAACCAAAGTACATGGAGGTAGAATTGGAAAATTTAATTATTTCTGATCAAGAACTTGTTAGGCAGTTCGTTGATGGTAGCCATTCCGCATTTGATGCACTTCTGAATAGGCACAAGCAAAAAGTTTACTCCTACATTATGATGGCCGTGAGGGATCAAGCTCTGGCCGATGATATTTTTCAGGAAACGTTCATAAAGGTTGTACGTTCCCTGCGGGATGGGCGCTATTTCGAGAATGGAAAATTTCTTTCCTGGGTGATTCGCATTGCGCACAACCTTGTTATTGATCATTTTAGACGAGTGAAGCAGCTGGGAACCACCAACGCTGGCTCCTTTGAGTGGGACGTGTTCAACTCGCCTCAATACTCTGACAGTAACGTGGAGCAAGAAATTATTCAAAGCCAAATTCTCAGCGACGTCAGAAACCTTATCGACTTTCTTCCTGAGGAGCAACGTGAGGTGGTTATTATGCGCCACTACATGGACTTAAGTTTTAAGGAGATTGCCGAGATTACAGACGTGAGTATTAATACAGCATTGGGGCGAATGCGATATGCACTAATAAACCTTCGCAAGCTGGTGGCCGAAAAACAAATTGTGCTGACCCACTAAGCATTACCATTCTACCTTTTATAATCATAAACCCCAAGGCTGATGAGGCTTTGGGGCTTTTTGTTGCTTTAAAGTGCGGTAACGTCACAAAAAGAAGGTGCTAATTAAAATATTCTGATGGGTAGTTTCGTTTCATGTAATAATCGCACGTATTGGCCTATGAAAAAATATTCTACACTACTTATCATGTATGAACACCTGCCCATAAACAATGCTGACTCATTGGAGCCTGACCCACGATTGCTAGCCAAGGTGGATGAGGAATTAATCAACCTTCTTGGACCAAAATTGGAGTTAATAAATCCTTCGGAGGAGTTGGTGGAGAGAATTCTCCGGGTTGCAGCTGAGAGGCATTAGACAACGAGATTGGTAATTGTTAGGAGGCTGCCTGCCGACTGGGGCACATTGAAATACTGATTTTTTATTAATGGAAAAATACTCGCTGTCCTGCACAGGGGAGACGAGTTGTTGAGTGTCTATTAATAAAGGTTGGTAATCAAATGAAACTGTTGCGTTATCTTACTATGCCACCATGGCAGTTTCGGAAGAGACATTTTCTGTTCTTCGCGATTTTAGTCCTTTGGCCTCAATGCTCCATTGGTCAGGCAATAGACAGCTTCGCATCTAAATTCGTTGTTGCCTACCAATTAGCCACAGGTAGCAGCAAACGGCATTTTGCAAGACAAATTGAAAAACTTCAACCGTCGTTTGATTCAGTCTACTCATGGCTGGCTGCTGGAAGGCGAATAAACCCAACGGTAAGAGTCGGGTTTCATGAAATAAATATTACTACAAAAAATGGACTAGTTCACCCCAATGTGGTTTTTGTTCCTTATAACTATAGTCCGAATAAGAGGTGGATGGTTGAGGTTTTTCTCCACGGTGGTGTACGAAATAATAATCCTCGCCAGATTTTTAGTCGGTTTAATCCCAACGATACTGCTTGGCAATCGGTAAGTAAAATTGTCGTTCTTCCTGCTGCTTGGAACCAATCGCAGTGGATTGATACAAGTCAAACGGAGAATATTACTTCTCTTTTGGCCTACATTAAGCGCAATTTCAATATCGACCAGAATCATGTATCGATGGTTGGCGTTTCGGATGGAGCTGTTGGGATTTATCACTTTGCAAATAAATTACCCACTTCATTTTCTGCCTATGTTCCACTAATTGGCAGTATGGAAGTGTTATGGCGAATTTCACCAAGTCAATACTATCTCCAAAACTATGCTGGACAATCCTTCTTCGTTGTTAACTGTCGCAACGATAATGTGTTTGACTTTGAACTAGCATCGGCATATGTAAATGCCCTGTCCCATGTTGCCCGAAAAGTGACGTTTTTTGCCATTGATACAAGTGGGCACAGCCTAGCATGGTATCCCGTTTTAAAGGATACCATCGATAGTTTTCTTAACAATACGGCAAGAGATCCATTCCCTGATACGGTTATGTTTGCTGTTGATGATAGCCGTTGCTATAATCGTAAGTTTTGGGTAGAGATTAATCAAATCTGGAAATGTAAAAAAGTTGTGGAGAAGAACCTCATTGTTTATGGAGGCGAATATTACACTGCATTTAAACGTTTTAAAAGTTTTGCGCAAATTTATGTTCGTAGAAGTGGTAATAGGGTTGACGTAGAGGAGTGTGGCATAAAAAAATTCACCCTGCTGCTTTCACCATTGGAGTTTGACTTTGATAAGCCTATTGATGTGTATATTGCTGGCCATTTGGTTTATAGCAAAATGGTACAAAAAGATCTTCGGGCACTTCTGTACTATAACCAGCTGGACGATGATCCTGAATTAATGGTTGGAGCATCCATCAGCATAAAAGTTGGGGCAATTTTCAATGATCAGCAAAAACCTTAGCTGCAATAGCTGGTTTTGGTATTGCTTGCACATCAACTTCTGGTTATTACCTTTGTAGAAACGAAAGTCAGTGGTAACCTATCTTCTCCGGCGAATCTCGAGCAGCCTTGCCATCCTTTTTGGGGTGGTTACCCTCCTTTTTATACTCTTTAGCCTCGTGCCAGGCGATGCCTCCCGGATGCTTGCCGGCCAGCGGTCCGATAAAAAATCCATTGAGTTAATCCGTAAAGATTTGGGGTTGGATCAGCCAAAATTGGTTCAGTACCTTGGGTTTTTGAACGATCTTTCGCCCGTCTCCTTTCACAGTGCTAATCCTACCAGCTTCTTTTTCTTCGATACTACAAAGTATGGCAAATGGCATGGGTTTCGAGTTGGACGTGCTATTGTGGCCTTTAAGGCACCTTACCTCAGAAGAAGCTACCAAAGTCAAAAACCCGTTTCTGAGATTATTGGCGAAACACTTCCCAATACCCTTGTGCTCGCCATTACCTCCATGCTCTTTGCAAGCGTGCTGGGGATTTTCTTGGGGTTGGTATGCGGCCTTAAAAAGGATAGTTGGTTCGACCGAAGTGCGTTGGTAATCACCTCCTTTGGAATGTCGTTGCCATCGTTTTTTGCGGCCATTCTTATTGCCTGGCTTTTTGCCTTTAAGCTACACCACCTTACCGGCTTACCGCTAACAGGCAACCTGTGGGAGATTGACGATTTTGGCAACGGACCTTTTCTGCGGCTCCAAAATTTAATACTCCCCTCTCTGACGCTCGGAATTAGACCTCTTTCGGTGGTTACCCAACTTACCCGCAGCTCCATCCTCGATGTACTTTCGCAGGACTATATCCGCACGGCAAAGGCAAAGGGCTTGTCAACATGGAATGTTATTTACCGTCATGGCTTGAAGAACTCATTAAACCCTGTAATCACAGGAATTTCCGGATGGTTTGCCTCCATGATGGCGGGGGTTATTTTT
>DATKTT010000120.1:0-5462 GCA_035530955.1 Williamwhitmania sp.
TTTTCTAAGTCTTCTCTATTTCTAAACCATTCAAAGAAACTACGAAAGTTTGCTGCACTCGTTAAAGACTCGTCATATGCTTCCAGTAACTCAAAACTATGCTTCATCTTAATTCTCAAAGGAATATCCATAACTGCCCTATTTATTGGATAATATACAAACAGGGGAATAGAACAATTCATTTGACTATCTTGCAGTTGACCTTGAATTTTCTTAACATATTCATTTACAAATTTTAAATCGGTAGATACGCCTTGCTTTAGATATCCCTTTTGTGTTTTAACCAACTTCCACTCGTTACCATTATTATCAATTGCTTTAATCTCAGCAAAAGCTGTTTTATTCTTAATGTCATTATCCCTAATGGCTCGGCCAGATGAGCCTTCATGTCGAATTCTTGACGTAACCCAAGATAACAAATATGCAATAGCATCAAGCAGACTGGTCTTTCCTGCACCATTTACCCCTACAAATACTGTCATTTGAGGATGTAAGTTTACCTCTAGTTGACTTATACCTCTAAAGTTATGCAGTTCAACTTTGCTTAGATTCATATTGAATAGTTTGAGTATCAGTTAATGCAAAAATAACCATTAATAGTTACAACAAAAATTCTGGTTAACTAAGTTTTTTTACAAAATCAGAAAGATTAATTTTAAAAGAAGACGCCCTCATTTAACCTTAAGCCAAGAGGGCGTGTTTTCTCAATGCGAGAATTTTTTTTACTTCACCTCCGAACCATTTCTTACCTCGGTGAGCGGGGCCACAAACTCCAGTCGGCCATCGGCGTCCTGCGCCATCAGAATCATGCCATGGCTTTCGATGCCGCGAATTTTTCGGGGTTCAAGGTTAACCAGCATGGAAACCTTTTTCCCAATGGCCTGCTCGGGCGTAAAGTAACCAGCAATGCCGGAAACAACGGTTCGCTTGTCGATGCCGGTGTCGATGGTGAGCTTGAGCAGTTTATCGGTTTTAGGTACGCGTTCTGCCTCCAGAATGGTTCCAGTTCGGATATCCATCTTGGCAAATTCGTCGTAGCTAACTATTTCGCGCTGGGGGGCAACGGGTATTGCCATTACCTCGTTTTGTTTCTTTGTGTTGGCAAGTTTCTCCAGCTGCTTTTCTATTTCGGCATCCTCCACCTTTTCGAACAGCAATGATGGCTCGCCAATAGTGTGGCCTGCCTTCAACAGGTCTGCACGGCCAAGCACATCCCAGCCTGGTTTGCCAAGGTTGAGCATAGTGAGCAGCTTTTCGGAGGTGAAGGGTAAGAATGGCTCAAACACAACGGCCAAGTTGGCTGCAATCTGCAGGGAGATGTTCATAATGGTTTTCACCCTTTCGGCATCAGATTTGATTACTTTCCAAGGCTCGGTATCGGCAAGGTACTTGTTTCCAAGGCGTGCCATGTTCATGGCCTCCTTGAGCGCCTCACGAAAACGGAAACTCTCGATACTATCCTCCACCTTTTTACGAAGCAGAGGCAATTCGGCCAAGGTCTCCTTGTCGAAATCGGTTAATTCACCGGCGGCAGGGACCACACCATTGTAATACTTTTGGGTAAGAACCAAAGCCCGATTTACAAAGTTGCCGTAAATGGCTACTAACTCGCTATTATTTCTGGTCTGAAAATCTTTCCAGGTAAAGTCGTTATCCTTTGTTTCCGGTGCATTGGCACATAACACATACCGAAGTACATCCTCCTTTCCCGGAAATTCTTCGAGATACTCGTGTAGCCAAACGGCCCAGTTTCGGGAGGTGGATATTTTATCACCTTCGAGGTTGAGAAACTCGTTGGCCGGAACGTTGTCGGGCAAAATGTAGCTACCCTCTGCCTTCAGCATCGCGGGAAATACAATGCAGTGAAACACGATGTTGTCCTTGCCAATGAAGTGAACCATGCGCGTATCTTCACTCTTCCAATACTTTTCCCAATCGGGAGTAAGTTCCTTGGTAGCGGATATGTAGCCAATGGGAGCATCGAACCAAACGTAGAGCACCTTGCCTTTGGCTCCTTCCACCGGAACGGGTACACCCCAGTCAAGGTCGCGGCTTACCGCACGCGGTTGAAGGCCCATGTCGAGCCACGACTTGCACTGGCCATACACGTTGGTTTTCCACTCCTTGTGCTCCTCTAGAATCCACTTTTTCAAAAAGGGCTCATACTTATCGAGAGGAAGAAACCAGTGAGAGGTTTCGCGTAGCACCGGCTTGTTGCCGCTGATGGCAGAGCGAGGGTTAATAAGGTCGGTGGCGTTGAGCGAGGTGCCGCACTTTTCGCACTGGTCGCCATAGGCGTTTTCGTTGGCGCAGTGTGGGCAAGTCCCAATGATGTAGCGATCGGCAAGAAATTGCTTTGCCTCCTCATCGTAGTATTGCTCGGTAGTTTTTTCCACAAATTCACCCTTGTCGTAAAGCTTTCGGAAAAACTCTGACGCCATTTGGTGGTGAACCTTGGATGAGGTACGGGAGTATATATCGAACGACATGCCAAAGCGCTTGAACGAATCCTTAATCATTGTGTGATACTTGTCGACCACCTCTTGTGGTGTGACGCCCAGCTGGCGGGCCTTAATGGTGATTGGCACTCCATGCTCATCCGAGCCGCATACCGAAATAACATCTTCGCCCTTCAAACGGAGGTAGCGCGAGTAGATATCGGATGGGATATATACACCGGCAAGGTGGCCAATATGCACTGGTCCGTTGGCGTAAGGAAGCGCAGAGGTTATTAGGTAACGTTTAAACTTTGTCATAAAAAGCCCAATTTGGTTGGATTTTATCCAATAATAAAATGAATTGCAAATATAACCCCATTTCTCTTTCCAACGAAGAGATGGCCGAAGGTTTTGGTGTAGAAGTTGATCGGCTTAAATCGCCGGCTAATTTTAAGCGCACTGGAAGGTTTTTTAGATCGCAGGTCTTGATGTCAGCAACTTTTTGTTTACATGAGTGAAAAGTTGTTCATTCATCCATATCTTTGACCATACGAGGTAGTAAAAAGTCTTTTAAGGGTTCATGTTGTAATAATTGAAATCGAATGATTCGTCCGCCATATCTAAAAACAGGAGACACCATTGCCATTGCCGCTCCGGCACGAAAAATAACGCGCGAGGAGGTTGCGCCAGCCGTTGCTCTTCTTGAGAATGAAGGGTTTAAAGTTGTTGTTCCCGAAGGCTTGTTTGAGGCCGAAAACCAGCTGGCTGGTAGCGATGAGCATCGTGCTGCTCAAATTGCTGAGTTGTTTAAAATTGCTGAGGTGAAGGCTATACTTTTTGTTCGTGGGGGATACGGTTCGGTACGAACATTACAGCTCATTCCTTCTAACTTGTTTACCGATAACCCAAAGTGGATTGTCGGCTACAGCGATATTACCGTATTTCATAGTTTCTTGTCACGGCAGGGCATTCAGAGCCTACACGCCACCATGCCCATAAACTTCCCGAAAGCGGGTGGGCATAATCAATCCACCCAATCGCTGGTTGATGCGCTTCGAGGAACACTTGCGCCCATAGAGGTGTCAACTCATTCAGGCAACATGGCTGGAAAGGTTCGGGGTATTCTTGCCGGAGGAAATCTTTCAGTGCTCTACAGCCTTGCCGCAACGCCCATCGATATGATTCCAGAGGGACGCATTTTGCTAATCGAAGATCTGGACGAATACCTTTACCATATCGACCGTATGATGATGAATTTGAAGTATTCTGGAAAGTTGAGTAAAATATCAGGGTTAATCGTTGGGCACATGTCGGATATGCGCGATAATACCACACCTTGGGGTAAGTCTGCCCATGAAATTGTGAAGGAGGCAATGGCCGATTTGTCTATTCCGGTTGCCTTTGGCTTTCCATCTGGGCACTTGGAACCTAACTTAGCTTTTGTAGTTGGAGCAGAAGTGGAATTGGAGGTAACTGAGGAGCGTTCAACGTTGAGCTACCTCGATTAAGATCTTACCTGGGTATAGCTATTTGGTATCTCGAATAGCCGACCTTCCAGCTTAGCCGACTTTATCTCTTTAACAGTAATCGTTACCTTTTCAGCACGCAGGAACGTTCGTTCCTCATAAACCATTGGAAAAAAGCCGGCATGTTCTGGAATTTTGAAAAATGCCCTAAGGTTTGTTTCGGTAGGGTCGTAAATGCTTAGAAGTTTCGCAAAGAAATCCATCTTAATTTCGGCTACCCAAAAAGCACTTTCGTCACGGTTCGAGCTTTGTTTTACTCGCCATTGATAGCAGTTTAATCCTTCAATAATCTTGTGGTTTTGCGATTTATTGATAACTACCGTAGCGTTATATGGTGGAAGAGATTGGGGAATAAGAAAGGCATGTTGTTTTTGTGAGAGAAGAATTACCTCCCTACTCGTTAAGTTCACTAAAGTGGAGCGTATAAGGTCGTTGTTTGTATCGTACATGTCCACCCTTACCTCATTCCCTTTAACGTAGAGGTTAATCTTGGTGGTGTCGTAAGGAGTAACCTGAATAATACCTACCTTACCTTCGAAGGGGGTACTTCGAGAAGGTGCCGAAAGTATGGTAAAAATGGAAATTATAGAGGTTATCCAGAAATTCATTTTCAAACAAATTACACATTGTTTATATTCGTAAATTGAATTAAAGTTACGTTGAATTGACAAATAATCAAAAAGTTTGGTCAATGGACGAGAAAAATAGGCTAGGTGAAGTTGGCGAGGCAAAGGCCATGGAATTTCTAGTTTACAATGGTTTCGAAATAGTAGCCACCAACTGGCGTTATGGCCATAAAGAGATTGATATTGTTGCTCGTAAGGATGGATTAATTCACGTGGTTGAGGTTAAAACACGAGCAACCGACTACTACGAGGAACCAAAAGAGGCTGTTAAGCGTAAAAAGCAGAGGAATTTGGTGGAGGCCGCCGACGCCTTTGCTGTTAAGTACAATATTGAAGAAGAGGTTCAGTTCGATATCATATCAATTGTAATGCGAGACGAGAAGTTCGATCTGGAATATATTCCGCAGGCTTTTTATCCCGGTTTATAGCAACACAACATGGATATTGACGATTTACGCGATTACTGCCTTGGCAAGCCATTTACTAGTGAAGGTTTTCCGTTCGACACCGACACGTTAGTTTTTAAGGTTGCCGAAAAAATATTTGCTCTCGTAAGTCTCGACAGCCAACCGCTGAGCATTAATCTGAAGTGTGATCCAGAATTGGCGTTGGAGCTACGGGAGGAGTATCCAGCCATAATGCCAGGATACCACATGAACAAGAAGCATTGGAATACCCTTGTCCTTGACGGGAGTATTCCTCGAATTAAGGTGCTTGAACTCATCGACCATAGCTATAGCCTTATCTTTGAATCATTACCTGCAAAAACACGTGCTTTGCTCAAGGAATAGCCGCACGCGCTCATTTATATTGCTTTAGCATTCTCAAATTGTTACCTTTAGCATTGTTTTACGCATTGAATCAACCATAAA
>DATKTT010000121.1:0-24451 GCA_035530955.1 Williamwhitmania sp.
GACGTCAATCCCTGGATTCTTTCTAAAAGCATCGACTGCCTCCACCCCATTTTTTGCCCACAGCACTCTTGCTCTGGAATCTTTAAACGCGGCTCGCAGCAAATAAAAATTCTCCTCCAAATCGTCAACAACCAAAATCTGTTTGCCCGTCCAAACCGGTGGTTTGTTGATTGCCAAATACTTCTCTGTTGTAAATTTTGCATCCACAAACACAAGCGGGATGGTGAAGTAAAAGGATGTTCCGCTGCCGAGGGCCGACTGAAACCAGACTTCTCCATTCAGCTGCTTTATCATTTTCTTACAAAGAGGTAGTCCAATGCCAAGGCCACCGCTCTCGTTTGACGGGGAAGCGCCAGGTGTAAATGGTTGAAAGAGGTGAGATTGCTTCTCGTCAGATATGCCAACGCCGGAATCAACCACATAAAAAAGAAGATTATAGGGGTCTTTTAGCGTATATCCAAACTCCACAAATCCATTGGTGGTAAATCTCAGGGCATTAGTAAGCAAATTCTCTAGGATGTGCCTAAGTCGGTATCCATCGGTAAGAATATTCATTTCTGAATCGGCCAACTCCTGCTTAATAGAAAGCTTAACGCTGTTAGATACCAAGCCCTGCTCAAATAAATCAGCGTAAACATTCTCCATAATTTCGTTAAGCCGACAAGGAGCGTTAAGCACCTTAAACTGCCCAGTTTCCAACTTGGAAAGATCTATGGTATTTTCGATAGTACGCAAAAGATGGCTGCTGTTTTGGTTGATTATCGAAAGGAAACGCTCTCGATCATCCTGGCTCAAGTCAGGCGAGGCAAGCAAGGTGTTAAACCCAACGATGGCATTCAATGGAGTACGAATCTCATGTGAGATATTGGCCAGAAACGCCATCTTAAGTCTGTCTGACTCTTCAGCTCGCTCCTTTGCTATCCGAAGCTCGTTCTCATATTCCTTTCTCAATGATATGTCCTCAGATATAATAAGAATATGCTGAATTATTTCGTTTCGATCTTTAACGGGTGAGATGCTGGCAGTAATCCAGATTTCTTTGCCATCCTTTTTGTAGGAAATCATCTCCCCACGCCACGTATTTCCAGCAAGAACCGTTGATAGAATTTTATCCACAAATTTTTGATCCTGGCATGGAAAAAAACAAGAAGAAAGGTTCATTCCTCCTGATTCAGCATCGGAAAAACCGGTGATTTCAGTAAATGCAGGATTAACCAACTCAACAATGCCATTTACATTAGCAAGCACAAGCGAAACAGGTGATGCATTAATTGCCTTAGAAAGGATGCGTAACATTCGCTCTGCCTCAACACGTGCTGTAATGTCTACGCTTATTCCTCCTATTCGAATACTTTCGTCAATACCTCGAAAAAGAAATTTTTGAGTATGGAAGCTGCGTTCATTTCCAAAGCGATCGATAAGTTTTTCCTCAACAACAACCTTGCCCTCACGCAACACTACCTCATCTTCAACTTGCCAACGCAACCGCACCACCTCCGGTATCATATCGGGTGACCGATTCCCATCCGTTAGTTCCCCAAAAGAATTATCCATCAGCTGATTTTGATAGATCATATTCTGCTCCGGTGTTTTTATGAATACACCAACGGTAAGGTTATCTAAAAAAGCATCGTGGAGACGTTCCGTTTTAAGGAGAATTTCTTCTGCATTCATCCTTTCGGTAATATCCTTGGTGTCTTCAATAATACCAAGAAATTCATCGCGTTCACCCAAGAATGGCACAAGTGTATGAATGCACCTTATTTTTTTGCCTGACTTATGAAAGGAAACCTCGTCAAACTCCACCACGGTTTGACCCGCCAATATTTTTTCAATGGAGCAGTCGGCAGTATGGCAGAATCGACAAGGGAAAGTATCATAGCACTTTTTGCCCTCAACATCCTCCCTGTTTAGACCAAATATTTTACAATAAGCGTCGTTAACCCGAACAACATCATAGTTGGGATCAATAATCCGCAGTCCATTTGCAGTGGAGTTAAATATTTGTCTCAGCTCCGTGTTGGCATCAATAATCTCCTTCGATCTACTGCTAACTTCTCGCTCCACGTTATTTTTTAAATCCTGAATAACACCAAGGGGAAGACGAAACAACAACCTTAGCAGGAAAAAGAGCAGGACTAGAAAAAAGGAGGAAAAGCCAAACAACCACCACAAATATGCTCGGTAATCCTTGTTGACCTCGCTTGTATCGACAGCAAAAAAGATGGTGCAAATTTTTTGTCCACTATAGCTGTTCACGGTAAAAAATGGAAAAACAGAGTAATATCGATCACCCCAATATGCTATCTGATTAGCATTAACCCCATTACTTGCGAAGGATGAAAGGAAGAGAGAATCGCTGCCATAACCACGGAGATAACCCTCGTTACCATTATCAACAGGTATGAATCCTGATTCGCCGTTATTTATTAATTTTTTGGGGAAGACGCTACAGAGTTTAAGATTTAGCGAGTCGGTTAATTGTCGAACAAAGCCCTCGTCACGAAGGCCAAGTCTTACAAATCCAGCCACCCGATCTTGATAAATAATAGGGCTTGAAATAAAATAGTAAAACCCCTTTGGGCCTAAACTATACCCGCTACAATTGGGGGGAGAACTTATGTCATTTAACCGCTGAATAATCCCACTATCAAGGGTTGTCTCAAGTGAATCGTTGAAGCCTACAACTAAATTACCAGCTGAATTATAGAAATCCAAGAAAATCTCATCTTGGCCCTTTCTGTTCATCCAGCTAAAACTTGGCTGAACCGCCAAAAAAATCTTTGCCGTATTTTCCTCAAACAGTGCAGCAGCAATCGTCGAAGATTTAGCATAATCTTCCACCATTCTAGAATACTTGAAGGAAGAGAATTGCAAGACACCACGCACCTCCGATTTTGCCCTATCTGCCGTTTGATTAATTACCCACTGTCGATACTGGTGCTTGGTTTTAACCCCGTTAACAACAAAAAGTGCAACCAGAAAGGCAAAAAATCCCATTACCATTAAGGTTGCCTTCCGTTCAAACGAGCGGTCAACCTTAAAAAAAATTCTTTTCAAAACCGAAGGGTGATAGTGAAACAAAAAAATGTTGGACCAATATCGCAGCTAATCTGCAATTATGCAACAATAACCCGATTCATCTTTACATCAAACTCATCAACTGGAACATTATCAACAAGCTGCTCCAAAAAGCAAACGCCAACCTTAAAAACACTTGAGGTACGAAGCAACTTATCGTAAAACGCTTTACCTCTGCCTAGTCTGTTGTTCTCATGGTCGAAAGCCAAACCGGGAATAATTGCAAAGCCAATTTCATCTATCGAAACAAGTGGGCCTTGATGTGGCTCCAAGATTCCAAAACTACCACTCTTTTCAAACCGTCCACCGGGAAAGTATTCTCTAAGATCAAGCGTATCTCCATTAATTACGGGTAAAACAATTCTCTTTTTCGCTATCCACTTTTGAAGAAAAGATAGCGTTTGAACCTCGTCGGGAAGTGCCATGTAGGCCAAAATTGTTTCCGCCTCCTGAAACTCAGTCATCAGCTCTAATTGCCAATGGATGGCTGTCGATTTTTCTGCAATTTGAAGCGGAGTCATCGCTCTCTTCACTATTTTAATCTCCTTCCGAAGAATATCCTTTTTCCTGTTGATGCTATTGTTGTCCATCTGCATTTCTAGTTAATTGTTATTCCAAAAAACAGGCTGAAAAATGGCTCGTTACTCTTAGTGTCGCCTAACCTAAATTGGGTAGAAAGTGGGAACGCATTCCGAAACAAGTGGTAATCAAACCCGATATCAACACCAAGCGACTGGTATATTGGATTAAGCGTTACGATGCTTTTTTGAACATTATCGTAAACATCGTAAGAATTCTCCGCCCAGTCGAAAAACGCATTTAATCGTATTCGCTGCAAGTATAAAAAGTTCGGTATTGCCCAATCGGGATAAGCAATTGGAAGTGCGTAGTCAAGGGTGAATGTCTTCAGCTCCTTGCTTGGTTGGGTAGCATATCCGCGAGGAAAGAAGAGATTGGAACTAAAATAGTACCTTTTCAGGTATTGCTTCTGAATTCCAAATGAAAGCATTAGCGAATGATTAACGGCAATACCCGGCAGCATTTGTCGGAAAAGAATGGAGGCAATTGATCCGGTATTTTCGTTTTCAAAAGGAGTAGCAGTATAGCGTATGTCAACTATCTTGCCCCAGCGTGGGCGAATATCACGAGGTGCAGACTCCCATGAAGAATAGTAGTAAAGGCGAAAGCTCGTCGTTGTATAGTCTCTGGTATAGCTAGAATCGGTGCGGTTGTAAAAATAATCGTTTGTATGCCCAACGCTTATTGATGGAGTCATCCAACGGACAAACTTACCTCTAGAAAAGTTGAGCGGTAGTGATACAATACCATTAAGATCAAGCTGGTCAGCATTAATTATTGGAACTGTTTTCGCAATAGAATCTCGATAAAAGAGCGGTTGTGCACCATAGTCGGCAGAAATGCTGATTACGGGAAACCAGCCTTTGTAAATAAACCGCGCATGGTATTGTGATGAACCGTTTTGGAAGGAGTAGCCCAAAACTGAAAGACTCGTTGAAAGGATATTTTGAGACATTAGCGTAAAACCCGGTGCAAACTCTGCAGTGGAGGGTGTTAGCACGAGTGGATCATAGTAAAAAGGAGCCCAACTATGAAAATTAAATAGATGCAATCCCTTTCGGTATGGGTTGATAGAAAAATTAGAAACCTTAGCAGTGTCCAGTACTACCGATTTCGAAAACTCACCAATGTGAGCCTCAAGAGGATCATGAAAGCCAAGTGCATAAGCTTGAACGGGAACTTTCTTGGAAAACAAACTATCTTGAATAATGGCAATACGATATCCGCTTGCGGTATATTTCGAAAAAACAACTCCTCTTCCATCTATTGCAACTGAGGGATATTGTGCACCGAACCGTGAATTGGTGATGCGAAAAAGCTGATGGCTCGCAGTGTCAATAGCAAAGAGATTGTTGACTGATCCGCTGTAGGAAGAAAAAACAACATATCCCTCTAAGAATTTTGGGGTTGCAATATCTGCCACCTCCGAGCTAAGCAACGTGGATACGGAATTGTTTGCAAAAGAAAAAACACATAACGATTTCCCAAGAGAATCGACTTTGGTAAACACAACTCGTGTGCGGGTCTCATCCCAACTCGGATTTTGCAATGCCACCCCAAGCGGAAAACTTACAGTTTTCTTAAGCGACATGCTTTTCAAGTCATAAATAATTAACTTTTGTAAACCGTTTCGAGCCACACTCACAGCCACAAATTGCTGCGCTTGACTGTCGAGGGAAGGAGAAAAAAGTTGATCGGGGTAGTTAATAGAAACAATTTTATGGTCCTTAATCCGCAGCAAGTTGATGATTGATTTACCCTCCTCGCCCCATCTTACACTTGGCAGATAATCATCCCAAGCCACCATTCCTGAAGCAACGCTAAATGGATCAAACATGGAACCCGTTACAATAAGAGACTCCTCCTTACCTGAAGAAACATTAATGGTTACAAGCGATGGTGTTTCCTTTAATCCTGACTTATAGGCAACTACAATTGAGTCATTTAAATAGCATGGGTAGTAGTAGCTTGTGTAAGATTTCTCCAATGAAGGGACAGTAAATCCTTCCTGTGGTTTTATATTTCTGTCCTCGGCAACCCACGCGGAGTCGAGAAACGAAAAAGTATTATGGAAAAGCTGCTGTCTAGAAACGCCAGCATATTTTTTCAAACCGAAATAAAAAGGTGCAAGTGTAAATGGATTTCGAGCAGTGTAGTGCATCACATTAGGCCATACGGAATCGCCATATTTCAAGTTAACGTACGAAACCAACTTGTATCCAAACTCATAGTAATCAGGTATGTAATCACGGTATGAACCCAACAACCATTTATCATAGGTAAAGGTTTTACCTGTAAGAAATGCTGCTCGATGCCCCTGTTCAAAGCTAGGTAGGCGACCTCGACCCGATTTGGAAAACCGAGTTTCAGAAACAACTGCATCTCCCTCGAGAAACCAACGCGGAGTAAACGATAATGACGCACCCCAAGCCTGTTCACCAAAAGGATAGGTAAGTATGCGCACCAATCCGTGATTTAATTCCTCCAACTGCACGGAGTGCTGAAATTCATGCGCTGCGAGCTGCTTCAACCATTCCTGGGGATAAATATCTTGTGGTGAAACAGAATAGAGTTCCATCCGTCGTGGTACAAGGGTTACAAAACCATTTGAATAAGGGTTCCAGGGATGAAAGAGCACCGGTAATGGACGCCTAAGGTGCACGCTGTCGGCAGTGGCAACAGCATTTACATAAACTGCAAATTTCAGGGCAAGCGGTTCATAGCCTGCTGGAAAAATTATCTGAAATCGATTATTTTTTGCCACAAACCATTTTACTGAAGCAGCATCCTGTCCAGAATTAAAGTATTGGGCAGTTAACGTGATTGGTAATAGTAGCAGAATAATAATTATCTGCAGTCGAAAAAGTTGTCGCATGATGAGTGCTTAGCCTCCTGCCTGCTTGGCTCGATAACCAGCAGCCTTAAGAATATCGAGTAACTTTTGGCGAAAATCACCCTGAATAAGAATTTCGCCATCCTTAACAGAACCACCAACACCGCATTTTGTTTTAAGCAACTTCCCCAACTCCTTCAGCTCAGCATCTGAGCCAACAAAGCCCGTTATCAAGGTGACTTTTTTTCCACCCCGCTGCTTTTTATCCAGCAAAATGCGGAGATCTTGCTTGGATGGAGGGGCTGTTTCGCTTTCAGGTAGAGAATTATCATCAAACTTAAAATCAGGGTTGGTAGAATAAACAATATTCGGCCGATTCCTATTGTTTTTTTCGTTCATTTAAAGTGGGTTAATTTAAGTGAAGGTGCGGATGCATAATTTTAGCTAAAATAGGAAGCCCAAAAGAATTAATGAAAAAAAATCTCTAATTTCGCTAACTGGTATTAGAAATACTTTACAAATGAGACAATTTAAGCTCACAAACATTATTATCGGGTGGATCGTTTTCGCCATTGCTGCGACAACTTACCTGCTAACCATTGAACCCACAGCCAGCTACTGGGACTGTTCTGAGTTCATTGCTACATCATTTAAACTTGAAGTTGGTCACCCACCGGGCGCTCCTCTGTTTATGATTATGGGTAGAATTGCCTCCCTCTTTGCTTCAAATCCAGCCAAAGTTGCGGCATCAATCAACTCCCTCACGGCATTGGCAAGCGGATTCACCATTCTTTTTCTTTTCTGGTCGATCACTCATCTGGCAAAACGCCTATTGGTAAAAAAAGATGAGGAGCCAACCCTTTGGCAAATCATCTCGATAATGGGTGCTGGTGCAGTTGGTGCATTAGCCTATACTTACTCCGACACATTTTGGTTTTCAGCGGTTGAAGCTGAAGTTTATGGAACTTCGTCGCTGTTCACGGCCATTGTGTTTTGGGCCATACTGAAATGGGAAAACGAAGCAGATAAGCCAAGAGCAAACCGATGGATAATTTTCATTGCCTACATGATGGGGCTTTCCATTGGGGTACACCTCTTGAGCCTACTAACCATTCCGGCACTTGTATTCGTTTACTACTTTAAGAAATTCAAGGTGACTCCTTGGGGATTTATTGGTGCTGGTGCTGTTTCTTTTGCTGCATTGGCCGTAGTTTTGTACGGCATTATTCCGTGGCTGATTTCTTTTGCCGCTGGGTTCGATCTCTTTTTTGTAAATACCCTTGGGCTTCCCTTTAATTCTGGTGCTTTATTTTACGCACTTCTCCTTATCAGCTTGCTCATTTGGAGTGTATACTACACGCACAAAAAAGGTAAGGTCATTGCCAACACCATTATGCTTGTTATTTCCGTGATCATAATTGGCTACTCCTCTTTTGCCATGGTGGTAATCCGCTCCATTGCCAATCCGCCTCTCGACGAGAATAGCCCTGACAATGTATTTGCGCTGCTGCACTATATAAATCGTGATCAATACGGTGACACACCACTAGTTTACGGACAGTATTACAACGCTCCTGCACTGGATTCCAAAGACAGAACTAGTTACATTCCAGAAAACGGTAAGTACAAGCAGTCATATCTTGCAACGGACTACACTTTCGATGACCGATTCTGTACTTTCTTCCCCAGAATGTATAGCCCTCAAAAAGACCATATTGAGGAGTATAAATCATGGGCAAACATACAGGGTAAACCTATAGATGTTACCTACAATGGTAAAACACAAACACTGTACTGCCCAACTTTTGGAGAAAATTTAAAGTTCTTTTTCAGATATCAGGTGGGCTTCATGTACTTCCGCTACTTCATGTGGAATTTTGCTGGAAGACAAAATGATGTTCAAGGGACTGGAGAACCATACAACGGAAATTGGTTAAGTGGAATAAACGCCGTTGACGATTTTCGACTTGGTCCTCAGGAAAATCTTCCCACCGGCATGAAAAATCCGCAAACGAGGGATGTATACTACTTACTGCCACTGCTGTTAGGCCTATTGGGAGTGTTCTATCAATATAACAAAAGCAAAAGAGATTTCTGGGTTGTGCTTATGCTTTTTCTGCTAACGGGTCTTGCAATTATTCTTTTCCTCAACCAATCTCCTCTTCAACCAAGAGAGCGAGACTATGCATACGCTGGTTCATTCTACGCATTTGCCATTTGGATTGGACTCGGGATTCTTGCGCTTACAGAGGGAATTAAGCGGGTGATTAAAAGGCCGGTTATTGCCGCTTCGTTGGCAACCATAATCGGTTTGTTGGCTGCTCCTACTTTGATGGCCAAAGAAAATTGGGTTTCGCACGATAGATCTAACCGCTATACTGCGAGAGATTTCGCATACGATTACCTAAATTCATGCGCACCCAATGCAATTCTATTTACCAATGGGGATAACGATACCTTCCCCCTGTGGTATGCTCAGGAAGTAGAGGGAATTAGAACTGATGTTCGCGTAGTAAACCTAAGTCTCCTAGGCACCGACTGGTATATTAGCCAAATGCAAAAGCAACTGTACGGCGCTAAACCTGTTCCATTCACCCTGCCCTTTAATAAATACGTTCAAGGGGTAAACGAGCAACTCCCTATTGTGGATAGGGGTATCAAGGGTTATAGTAATGTTGGCGACGTTGTAAACTTTATCGCAAGCGACAACGCAGTGACAAAGGTGCAAACCATGGATGGCGAGTCATTGGACTACCTGCCTACACGGAACATTGCAGTTCCAGTAGACAAAGAGAAGGTGTTGAAAAACGGAACGGTAAGGCCCGAAATGGCAAGCCAGATTGATTCCGTTCTGACCTTCACCATTCCGACTTCAAAAAAATACATCAACAAGCCGGAAATGATGCTGCTCGACCTACTCGCTCACTTCGGCTGGGATCGACCAATATACTTTGTTTCTCCGGCAAGCGATGTGAACATTGGAATTCAGGATTACTTACAGCTCGATGGTTTTGCCTATCGGCTTGTGCCAATAAAAACCATCTCTGACCAGTACTACAATGTTGGCAGAATTGATGTGGATACGCTGTATACAAGATTGATGAAAACATTCCACTATGGTGGATACGGAAATCCAAAAACCTTTCTTGACTACAACAATGTAAGGACGCTTCAGGTGGTGCATCTTAAGAAAAATTTCAGCCGGCTTGCTGATGCACTTAGCGCAGAAGGGAAATACGATTCAGCGAAAGCTGTAATGAATAAGTGTATGGAACTAACCCCTACGAGTCAGATCCCATACGACCTGTTTACGTTGGACAATATCCGCAGCCTCTATCTGGCAAAGGAAACAGAAAAGGCGAATAAGCTTGTTGAGGACTTATGCCAAACCACCTCGGACAACCTGGCCTACATCATGAACCTTACACCACGATTTAAGTCGCTGTACGATACTCCAACTCAGCTCAACCTGTATTTGTGCACTGAAGCAATGAAGATTGCCAAAGAGAACCAACAAGCAGACCTATCCGCAAAATTGGAGAAGAATTTTCAAGCACGATTTGCGCGGTTTATGCAGCAATAGAAAAAAAAGTCGGCAATTGCCGACTTTTTTTTGATCTAACTCAACCTTTCTTGGTAGAATTAGTTTAAATTTCGTAGTGAATTAGTTTGCATTAACCAAGCCAAAGAAATCGATATGGAAAATATTTTACTCCGAATTGTTGTTCCTTGGGACTTTACCCCTGTAGCTGAAAACGCATTGAAGTATGCTATAGCTGCATGCAAAGAGAGGGATGCCTATAAGATTGACCTTGTTCACGTGGTTTCGCCTGGAGGTCTTTTTGCTAAAGGAAAGTTAACAAAAAAAGAGGCTGAAGAGAGACTCGTGCTGGAAATTGAAAAAGTAACCAAAGAGCATGGGATCAAGTTGAATTCCAAAGTTCTTGAAGGTACTATTTTTACAGCCTTAACCGAATATGCCGACGAAACAAAGGCCGATTTCGTTTTTATGGGAACACATGGAATCAAGGGTGTTCAAAAGTTAACAGGCAGCTGGGCACTAAAGGTCATTGCCGGATCAAATGTTCCCTTCATTGTTGTTCAGGATGAACCATCGAGCGGTCATCAACGAGTGTTCGAGCACATTGTTGTTCCTGTGGATTTCAAGCCAGAAAGTAAGGAATTGATGATTAAGGCGGTTAAAACAGCAATCCATTTTGGATCAAAGATTCATCTTTTCAAGCAAAACTCAACCGACCAGGGGGTGCTTAAGAAGATTAATTCAAATATGCTTTTTGCAAAAAGCCAAGTGGAGGAGTATCGCATACCATTTGAGCAGCATTTTGCTGCAAAAACAAGTGGCTTTGCTGATGATATTGTAAAGTTAGCACAGGATATCGAGGCTGACCTGATACTGGTTATGACCACAAAGAATATCGATTTTAGCGACTACATTTTTGGTGCACAAGAGCAGTACATTATTGCCAATAACGCAAAGTTGCCCGTAATGTGCTTCAATCCAAGCATGGTAAGGTAAACATTCCCACCTTGGAAACATGCGCAAGAGAAAAGGCTGCCGATTGGCAGCCTTTTTTTTCTAAAATACCAGGGATTGTTACTTCTCAATACGTCCCAATTGTTCGTTAAATATTTTTTGTATTTCAACCAACCGTTCCACATTGCATCCAGCCTCAAAAATTCGAACTCCTTCAACAATGCCCTTTTTCCGATGAAAAACAGCTAGAGCGGCATCAAAATTATTGTTTTGCAAATTATTCTTCACCATTCGATAAAGCAAAACAAACTCATCCATCGAAAGCTCTCTCTGTAGTTCAATATATCGTTCGTTCACCTCATCATGATCTTTGTAGATGCCGGGGGCTAACTCTTCTAATATAAAATACTTATGGATGGTGATGGTGGCCGATTCAGAGATCCGCCGCGGTTTACGAAACGTTATTCCCTCCTCCACAAAAAGGCGCATTAGCTCGGGAATCAGACTAAAGTTCTTCAAATATTTTATTCGAATGCCAAAATAAATATCTGAATATATAATTAGCTGACAAGGAGTAGCGTCATAGCTCTGTTTGAATTTTTCCTCAACCACCTGATTTTTTCGAATCAGTGTTTCTAGATCTATTTTATCCTTAGTAATGAAGAATAGCGTCCTTGGTTTTTCAAAATCGGCGTCAAACTGGCTATGGTATCCAGGATAGGGGTGGCTGTTTTCTAGTACCAACCAATCGGAAACGTTCAAACTTTCAACATTTTCAATTTTAGTAAGTGTCCCTATCGTCTCAATAATTACTCGTGTATCCATTTTTCAAAGTTTTTCAAAAGATACGAGAAGAAATGAAGCAAGTCAATAGCAGATCAAATTACCAGACTTCTTTTTTAGATTTTAGCAACCCTAAAGCCAGAAGAGCATTCTGCTTTGCATCGCGACAAGGTTGAGAGATGCTAAAAACCATAGCAGGGTTTCTTTTTTCCAAGCCATATCCATATGCCTTGTCATAATACTTTAACGTAAGGCCAACGGCCCCATTAAGGTCGCCTGCATTCACAGCCAAAACCGCTTCGTTTACACTGTTGCCACCTAACCTTTTCGATAGTTTATTGATACACCCAATAAGCTCTTCTGCGGTAAAGCATCCATAATCCTCCACTAGCCGTTCAGTCCTAACATCCACGGGTACATTGAGCACTATGCTTGGTGCTAAGGTCATTTGCAGAAACAAAGAGTTAGGAATAAAAACAGTCCCTATACTCATACTCTCATCCTCTAACCAAATTGGCCTACCAGGATCGCAGGTGTAGAGCTGCTCAAAGAGAAGGTTCTCAAACATTTCTGTTGATGGCTGCACATCTTGCCCAAGTGAGCCAAAGGCACTTCCCTTATGATTTGCTATACCCTCAAGGTCAATCACCTGCTCACCCAAATCGCGAAGATGCTGCAAAACCGCTGTCTTACCACTTCCGGTTGGGCCACTTAAAATAACAATCTTCCACTTTCTGGAAAAATATTCCTGACAAAGCCTTCTATACGACTTATACCCTCCACGAAGAGTAGCAACATTAAAGCCGGCAGTCGCCAAAAGCCATGCCACGCTCGAGCTTCGCATTCCTCCCCGCCAACAGTGGACTAAAATATCTCTTCCTTGGCTGTCCCGTCTCACCAACCGAACAAATCGGGCAAGCTTTGGACCAACGAACTTTAAGCCAAGCTCAACCGCCTCCTCCTTACCCCTTTTTGTATAGGTTGTTCCTACCAGCGCCCGCTCCTTGTCGTCAAAAAGGGGAAGATTTAGCGCACCGGGTATGCAAGCGCGAGAATACTCACCAGGCGAACGAACGTCAAAAATTGCTTTTCTAGAACGTTGCTTAATAAAATCATCAATGCTGAGTGATGGTATTGCCATGCTAATCTTCTAAAAAGTTTCCCAAAAGAGAGGATGCCTCCTTTCCAGAATTCTTACCATATGGAGCAATTGCTCGTATCAACCTTCGTATAGGCATGGATTGCAGCCAAACTTTTCCTGTCCCCGACAAGGTTGCAAGAAACAATCCCTCCCCGCCAAACATCATGGTTTTTAGGCTACCAACCGATTCAACATTAAAATCGATACCCGGCTGAAAGGCAACAATACATCCAGTGTCTATTCTTAGAGTTTCGTTATTAAGCGTTTTTTCAATGAGCGTACCACCTGCATGCATAAAAGCCAAGCCATCACCCTGCAGCTTTTGAAGAATAAAACCTTCCCCGCCAACCAAACCTGCCCCAATACGCTTGTTAAATGTTATGGTAACCTTTGTGCCCAAAGCAGCACAGAGGAAACCATCCTTTTGAACAATTATTTCACCGCCTAGGGCTGCAAGATTAAGTGGAACAATCGTTCCGGGGTAAGGTGCAGAAAAAGCAACTTTCTTCTTTCCAAACCCACTGTTTGTAAAATGAGTTAGAAAAAGTGAAGCCCCAGTGAGCACGCGAGCGCCTGCAGAAAAGAGCTTGCCCATTAACCCCTGTGAAGGTTCAGAGCCATCCCCCAAACGCGTTTCAAAATTGATACCAGCTTCCATATACAGCATGGCACCCGCTTCGGCTATAACGGTTTCCATTGGATCGAGCTCTATCTCCACTAACTGAACATCGTTACCAACAATCTTATAGTCAATCTCATGTGATTTCATAGGACAAATAAATTAAAATGGATTCCGATATTTCTCGTCACCATCGCTTAAAATATTGATATAGCTGCCGTAGCGTGACATGCTAATTTCACCAGACTCAACCGCTGCAATAACCAAGCATCCCGGCTCGTGGGTATGAGTGCAGTTAGAAAACCTGCAGCCATCGGCAAATTTAAAGATATCTGGAAAGTAGTGTGAAAGCTCCTCTGCTGAAATATCAACAATACCAAATCCTTTAATTCCTGGAGTATCAATTATAAACCCACCAAATTCCAACGCGACCATCTCATAAAAGGTTGTGGTATGCTTACCTTTAAGGTGATACAGTGAAATATCACCTGTTCTTAGCGAAAAGTGGGGGTCGATGGCATTAATAAGCGTTGATTTACCTACACCTGAATTTCCTGAGAAAACAGTAATTTTATCCTTTAATTTTTCTTTTAGGTTATCTATGCCAATTCCCTTTTTAGCAGATGTTTCAATAACATCGTACCCTGCTTTTGTATAGATATTTTTATAGCTAAGTAATTCATCCTGCAGTTCCCCGTCGAACAGGTCAACTTTATTGAGAACTATTGAGGTAGGAATACGGTATGCCTCTGCAGTAAGAAGGAATCGGTCAATAAATTCAAGTGGAGTTTTAGGAAACTCTGGGGTCACAATCAAAAACGCATGGTCAAGGTTGGCTGCAAGAATGTGTGCCTCATGCGAAAGATTTGATGATTTTCGAATAATATAGTTCTTCCGCTCCTTTACCTCCATAATTAGGCCTACCGATTCCTCAACCGTAAAGTAAACCCTGTCGCCAACAGCAATAGGGTTTGTCGTTTTAATGTCCTTCAGACGCAACTTACCTCTAACTTTACAGTGTATCACCTCTCCACCCTCGGCAAGCACCTCGTACCAACTCCCTGTGCTTTTCATCACCAACCCCTCTTGCTTTGCCTGTCCCATAAAAAATTCTTATAACGCAAATATAATTGTTTTCACCTCGAAGAAATGCTTTTATCCATGATTGCACTATCCACCAACACAATCGCTGTCACGCATAAATTATATTTAGGTTAGTGCCCTGTGAAAGAGCAATTTGCTTAGGCTATTTCCTTAAGCGGTTTAAACCCATTCCCTAATATTTCCGTTGCATCGAGAACGGTAATAAATGCCGTGTTATCGACCTCTCGAATGTAATCGGTTAGCATTGACAACTCCCGTCGGTTGACAACCGTGTAAATAATTTTTTTCTCCTCCTTTTTGTATAGCCCCACACCCGGTATATAGGTTCCCCCACGATTAATGTCAAAAAGAATCTTTTCGCGAATCTCTTCGTGCTTATCTGAAACAATCAACATGCACTTTTCTGCACTAATACCAGCCAATACGGTGTCTATCACTTTCCCCGTAACAAAAATGGTAATCCAGGAATAGAGTGGAATTCTCCAGTCACGGAAAACAGCGAGTCCAAATATTACAATGATTGAATCCACCGTCATCAGGAGCTGTCCGAGCGGCATTTTGGTATACTTCTCCAGTATCATTGCAATGATATCGGAGCCGCCGGATGTAGCCTTTGATTTAAAAATAAGCCCAAGCCCAAAGCCTATAAGAATGCCACCAAAGATACTCGACAGAAGCGGGTCCACATCGCTATTGGCAATTAGTGGGCGTACGGTGAGCCAGCTGTAGTCCATAAACACCATGCAGAGCACAAAGCCCACTATGGTTTTTACGCCAAACTTTGGTCCAAGCACCCTAATTCCTATAATGGTAAGCGGAATATTTAACAAAAAGCCCAAGGTGCCGATGGGGAACCCTCCATTTTCTGCACCAAGATCTGGAAACATTCCCGCGGTAAGGTAATTCACCGCAATACCAATGCCGTAAACTCCTCCAGGGACAATGTGGTGGGGGGAAATAAAGTAATTGAAACCCACCGACATTATGAAGCAACCCAATACAATAAGGCCGTATGCCTTAAACCATCGCTTTGAGAAAAGCTTCTCCTTTGTAACGTAAGTCATAAAAAGCTAGTTTATTGATATTTTTACTACAACAGAGTCCTGATTAAAGTCAAACACCAGTGGAATCGGACGGCACCAGTTTATAAAGACGGTCGGCACGACGAACGGGCATTGCCACCTTAACAGAAAAAACATCACCTTTTCCAGCAGAATTGATGGCTCCATCATTCCCATGAATTTCTGTAGCAGTGCCTTCAACCACCCCTGTGGTTGGTCCAATAATTATAAAATCATCGCCCTTCTTAAAGTAGTCGCTTTCCACCAAAAGTTCCGCTACTCCAATATTAGAAAAGTAATTTACGACCCTTGCAACATATACTTTTCGCGTTGTGGCCTTGGAGCCGTATGAGTCGTTCCATTCTCCCAACTTTTGGCCAAGATAGTAGCCTTCCCAAAAGCCCCGATTAAAAACTTTGCCGAGACGAACCATCCAGCCGTCAACCAGCTCCTGACCAAATGAGCCATTAGCAACAGCATTAATGGCTTCATCGTAGCAGCGAACCACCGTTTTTACATAATCAGCAGAACGAGCGCGTCCTTCAATTTTCAAAACACCAACACCAGCGCTAATCATTTTATCCACAAACCCTATCGTGCATAAGTCTTTAGGGGACATTATATATTCGTTGTCAATCTCAAGTTGATACCCACTTTCCTTTTCAGTGACGGTGTATGCCTTTCTACAAGTTTGCTGACAGGCTCCACGGTTGGCAGACGAGTTTTTCTCGTGAAGGCTCATGTAGCATTTACCAGAAATGGCCATGCACAATGCTCCGTGAGCAAACATTTCAATCTTAATTTGCCGGCCCGAGGGACCCTTAATGTTTTGAAGTGAAATTTGGCGAGATATTTCAGCCACCTGCGTTAGGTTCAACTCACGGGCAAGCACCGCGACATCTGCCCAATCAGAATAAAACCTTAACGATTCAGAATTGCTAATACTTAGCTGGGTAGAAAGATGAACCTCAACGCCCACCTTTCGAGCATAGGAGATAGCAGCTTGATCGCTAACAATAACGGCAGAAACACCAGCCACGGCAGCCGCGTCTATAACCTGCTTCATAAGAGGCAACTCCTGCTCGTATACAATAGTATTTACCGTTAAATAGGACCTCACGCCGTGGTCGCGACAAGTAAGAACAACGTCAGGTAGCTCATCCAACGAAAAGTTATTGGCTGAACGCGATCTCATGTTTAACACATCAACTCCAAAATAAACTGAATTAGCTCCACCTTGGATGGCTGCCAGCAAGCACTCCCGGTTACCCACAGGTGCCATCAACTCTATATCGTTCCTTTGAAATAACATACCACAGAATTTTGGGCAAAATTACTCATTTCGTGCTATTTTCATTTTAAAAGCACAACGAATGTTGCAATACACAGGCCACCTAGCCAATGGAAAGAAAAACGTGATTCTTTAAGGTACAGAAAATATGCAATAGGCCATTGTCAATGGGTAGAATGGGAGAGTTTGGCCAACAAATCCTTTATTGCAGAATAATCAATATCCTCCATACACTTGAAGTGACCCTTAGGGCACTTTTCATATCCAATTTTTGAGCATGGTCGACACGACAAACCGGAAACTTCAAAAATTCGACTTTGATCTCCGCTGTAGTATGGATACATTCCCAGCTCCGGCGTAGTGTTGCCCCATATCGAAATTATGTTTCGCTTAAAGGCAGCAGCGATATGCATTAGTCCAGTATCGGAGGTAATAACCACCTTGGCATCCTTTATAACGGCCGCACTTTCGAGCAGCGTCAACTTACCACATGCATTAAACACGTGGAGACCAGATTGCGCTGCAACAGCCTCACCTAAACCATTGTCCTCCGGTCCACCAAGAAGCACGATAGGCATTTTTATGGACTTGCATAATTCAACAACACGATGCTGGGGGATTCGTTTGGTGAAGTGCTTTGCCCCAACAACTATGGCTATATAATCTGCACGAAATAAAGAGGGAATTTTTTTGTCAGGGATTTTGAAGTTTGGAGGCAAAAAAAAGTCAAGCCCCTGCCCGTCATTATGAACATCAAGTGGTTCCACCGATTTTAGGTACCGATCTACAATATGAATAGGGGGCATAACTTGCCACTTCGTCCTTATATAAACCCACTTTATAAAGTTAAGTTTTCTGAATGTAAATGATTTAACCCGAATCAACTTAAGTTTCAGTATAGTTGTTCGAAGATTGTGGTGCAAGTCTATAATATGGGTATACTTTTCACTGCGAAGCGCAGCAGCAAGGCGTGATAGGCTTTCGTCAAGCAGGAATACTTTATCAACATAAGGATTATACTGAACGAGGTCGATAAAAGCTCTCTTGGTAACAAAGTGAACCTCCGAATTCGGAAACTTATTCTTAATTGCTCTTACAACAGGAGTCGTAAGCACAATGTCGCCAATTGAACTAAAGCGAATGATTAGAAATTTCGGCATAAACCTTACTTGGGTAATCGATTGAAAAATAGGGTTAGTGCCAACCACATATCTTTGCTCTCCGGGCTCGATTCCCAAAAAGTTTTAGCACCATGGCAGCCCGGAAAATTCCCCGGTCCATTAATAACCAGATTAACCTGTGGAATAGAAGATACCATTCTTTTTATATAGGGAATTTCGAACTGCGTCCCTGTAATAAAAACGTTTTTTTTGGGAAGTTTAATTCGTGACTGCACGTAGGTTGTATCTCCAAAATACTCTCCTGGTGAACAGGCGATTACGCTGCCAACCTTAACCGATTCAGAAGCAATAATAAGGCTAAGTGATGCGCTATAACTTGAGCCAAACAAAATTACCGGCTTTTGAACAAGCGCTCTTGCGTAGTCAATAGAGGCGAGAATATCTGGGATAGCATCAAGGAAATCTTGGGGGAGTTTTTTCTCTTTTGCTCTCTCTGCGGTTTCGTTCACAACAAAGTTTTCCTCCCCGCCAGATCGTAAATCAACTGCAAGGCAGCTGTAGCCAAGATTAACCAACTTTGGTGCAATTGCACGATACTCTCCCCTGCTTGAACCGGCTTGGTGTAACAGAATTATTATAGGTGAGTCCGGCTTCCCCAGATAGAGGTCGGCAGTTATTTGTAAACCATCTGCTGCGTTGTAAGTCACCTTCTGCTGAGCGTATGAAGCAGCCACCAGCAAAGACAGGAAACAAAAACTAAGCAACCTTTTAACCATGCTATTATCCTATGGAACTACGGTAACCTTCTCTCCACAAATAGTTACTTTGCTATTGACAACCTCAACAAAACCAGACTCCACGTCGAACAGTAAAAAATCCTCATTCTTCATGGTGATTTTTACTACGCCGCTTTCCAACGAAGAAATTAAAGGAGCATGGTTGTCGAGCATTGAAAAAGAACCCTTTTTCCCAGGAACCCTAACCATTTGGCATTCTCCAGAGAAATAAACTTTTTCGGGTGAAACTAGCTCAACAATCATTCCTTTAGTATTTATTCAGCACGTAATTTTTTTGCTTTTTCAATGGCTTCATCAATTGTCCCAACAAAACTAAACGCGTTTTCAGGCAAATCGTCTACCTCGCCATCCATAATCATGTTAAATCCACGAATGGTCTCTTCAATTGAAACCAACACGCCCTTGAATCCAGAATATGCTTCAGCCACATGAAATGGCTGGGAAAGGAATCGTTGCACGCGTCGTGCTCTATGCACCACCAACTTGTCCTCATCTGAAAGTTCTTCCATGCCAAGAATAGCGATAATATCTTGCAGCTCACGATAACGCTGAAGGAGTCTTTTTACTCGCTGCGCAGTATTATAATGAACCTCTCCAACCACTTCCGGTGATAGAATTCTTGAAGTGGAATCGAGCGGATCAACGGCAGGGTAAATACCTTGTTCCGAAATTTTCCGATTGAGAACAGTGGTTGCGTCGAGGTGACTAAACGTGGTTGCTGGAGCTGGGTCAGTTAAATCATCGGCTGGCACATACACTGCCTGAACAGACGTAATTGATCCTTTTGTTGTAGAAGTAATTCGCTCTTGCATTCCACCCATCTCTGTGGCCAGCGTTGGCTGATAACCCACCGCAGAAGGCATTCGTCCCATGAGAGCGGAAACCTCCGAACCTGCTTGGGTAAACCTAAAGATATTGTCGATAAAGAATAGAATATCCTTACCACCACCCTCGCCACCACCATCACGATACGACTCAGCAATGGTAAGTCCAGAGAGTGCAACAGTAGCACGAGCTCCGGGTGGCTCATTCATCTGCCCAAAAACCAAGGTTGCTTGAGATTTTTGCAGCTCATCCCTATCAACTTTTGAAAGATCCCATCCACCTTCCTCCATACTGTGCTTAAACTCGTCACCATAACGAATAACGCCAGACTCAATCATCTCGCGGAGTAGGTCGTTGCCCTCGCGGGTTCGCTCGCCAACACCAGCAAAAACGGAAATTCCATCATGCTTCTTTGCAATATTGTTGATGAGTTCCATGATGAGCACGGTTTTCCCAACACCAGCACCACCAAAAAGGCCAATTTTTCCACCTTTAGGATACGGTTCAAGCAGGTCGATAACCTTTATTCCAGTAAATAGAATTTCATTTTTTGTCGAAAGATGCTCATAAGAAGGTGGTTCCCTGTGTATTGGATAGGAGTTTTCGTAAGATAACGGCCCAATGCCATCAATCGCTTCTCCTATTACATTCAGCAAGCGCCCTTTCACTTGATCTCCAACGGGCATGCTGATGGACGAACCAAGACCAAGCGCCTCCATTCCTCTTTTTAGACCATCGGTGGAATCCATCGCAATGCACCGAACGGCATTTTCGCCTATATGCTGCTGGCATTCTACAATTAATGCACGCCCATCCTCGCGCATAATTTTGATTGCATCATGAATACTAGGAAGTTCTTCAGAGCCCTTTTCGAAAACGATATCAACGACCGGACCAATTACCTGAATAATTTTCCCTTGCTTATTTTCCATACTATTAGACATTATTGGAAAAATGTAAATCCTTGTTGGACAAAATTAGCACAAAAAACAACCAATGGTTAAATGATCTTACTTTTTAGCTATTTCTAGCCATCATTTTATTGGCCAAATTTCCTAAGACAGCAATTCTCCCATCAGGCGTACTAATGCGCCTTAGGTTGTCGAAGCTAAGGGTGAAGTATTTTTCAATCAGCACTTCCGCGATTTCGTCTACCTTTAATTCCTTGTAGATGGATAAAATACCGCTGATTTTTTTCTCTGGGTCAATCTCCTTAATATTTAAATAGCTGTTTAGAAGATCGTGTTGACTTCCTCTTGCCAATCGCAGCGCAGTAATTAACAAAATGGTTTTCTTGTTTGCGACAATATCACCCCCAATTTTTTTCCCAAAAACATGAATGTCGCCAAACGAGTCGAGCAGGTCGTCCTGTAGTTGAAACGCAATGCCAAGGTTAAGCCCAAAGTTTTTCATCAGCTCCTGGTCTGTTTCGTTCGCACCACCACAAATGGCACCAATGGTGCAGCAACCGGCAAGGAGCGCGGCAGTTTTCAGCTCAACCATTCGAAGATATTCGTCCTCGGTAACGTAAGTCTCCTTTTCGAAGTTCATGTCCAGCTGTTGCCCCTGGCATACCTCCAATGCTACCTTGTTAAAAACGGGAAGTAGCTTGGTAATAACGTTTTTATCAGACTTTTGAAGCATTTCATAGGCAACAACCATCAAGGCATCGCCTGATAGAATTGCCGTATTGGTATCCCATTTCCGGTGAACCGTATCTTGGCCTCGACGCATGTCGGCACCATCCATAATATCATCATGAATTAAGGTGAAATTATGAAACAGTTCCAACGCCAAGGCCGGTTCAACAGCACCCTGAACATTGTCTTTAAAAATATTGCATGCCATTAAGGTAATTATAGGACGAATGCGTTTCCCTCCAGCGGAAAGCAAATACCTAATTGGAGCAAAAAGTTCAGAAGGTTCGCGGTCAAGCTCAAGCTCCAAAAGTCCTTTTTCGGCAATTTCCTGCAGATCCTCAAATGAATACATGCGTAAACAGTTTATTGGTTATCAACATCATCCTTAATCTTAAGTTCGCTGAGCTCGATATCCAGCTCCTCATCGTATATGGAAATAAGTGGATCGCTGAAGAATTGTTTTTTCCTAATCTTTTCTAAAGTAAGTAATAGCGTTGGCAGTACAATGAGATTACTAAACATAGCGATTAGCAGGGTAAACGAAATTAGAACGCCAAGGGCAACGGTACCACCAAAGCTGCTAGCCGCAAAAATTCCAAAGCCAAAGAAAAGAATTATGGAGGTATAAAGCATGCTTACGCCCGTCTCCCGAATGGCAAACCTTACCGATTCGCCAATATTATTTCCAGAAAGCAGCATCTCCTGCTTATACTTGGCTAAAAAGTGGATTGAGTTATCCACAGAAATTCCAAAGGCAATGCTAAAAACCAGCACGGTAGATGGCTTCAGCGATATACCCAAATAACCCATAAAGGCTGCGGTTAATAGTAGTGGGATTAAGTTGGACAGCAGAGCAAACAGCACCATTTTGGTGGAACGGAACATGCCTGCCATAAAGACCGCAATAAGCATTACGGCCAGAATTAAACTCGATATTAAATTGTGGACGAGGTATTCACTTCCCTTGGCGTTTATCACGCTGCCACCGGTTATGGAGACCAACGATGATTTGGCTCCATAAACCTCGTGAATATTTTGAGAAATACTATCAAGGAGGACGTTCATCTTCTGGGTTCCAACATCGGCAACATTATACATAATGCGCGCATAGCGGCCCGTGGAATCAACAAAGTTGTTAAAGATCGCATTGTCTGATTTTTCCCTAGGTAGATAGGACATAATAAAGCCCACCTCCATAGAAATAGGAAATCGATAGGCAGAAGCTTGGCCGTTGAAGTATCCTTGCCGAGCAAACTTCACTGCCTCAACAATGGAAAGAGGCTTAGAAAGTTCCGGGTAGCGTTTCAACTTGTTTTGAAGCTCATTTATATGTTTTAGATTCTCGTATTGCATCAACCCCTTGGGGCGTTGAGCATCGATAAGAATTTCAAAAGGCATCAAACCAGAGAAGTTTGACTCGAAAAATTTTAAATCACGGTAAACTTTGGAGTTATGGGGTACATCATCAACCATGTATCCATTGCTCTTAACCATTGTTAGCCCAATGATACCTACCAAAATCAAAAAAGCAGCAATGCCAAAAATAATTTTGCGATGGTAGAAAGTAATGTCCACAATAAACTTAGTTACCTTTCGCATATACCTGTTCTCGAGATGCTTAAGGTGCTTATCTGTAGGGGGTGGGAGAAAGCTAAAGATAACCGGGATAAGGGTAATGGAAACAATAAAAACGCCAAGAATATTAACAGCGGCAACAAGTCCAAATTCCCGCAATATTTGAGTACCGGCAATAACAAACGTTCCAAATCCTGCGGCCGTAGTTAGGTTTGTCATAAAGGCAGCGCTACCAACTTTTTGAATTACACGCTGTAGTGCCTTGATCTTATTTCCGTGGTAGCGGTATTCCTGGTGATATTTATTTAGAAGAAAAACACAGTTAGGGATGCCAATTACAATTATCAACGGCGGAATAACTGCCGTAAGAATTGTTACAGGATATCCAAAAAACGCCAACGTGCCCATTGCCCAAATAACCGAAACGCCAACAACCACAAGAGAGAAGAACACCACTTTAAACGATCGAAAAAACAGATAAAGAATCAGTGCGGTTACTGCTATGGCTAGAAAAATAAAAAAAAACATTTCCGACTTAACCATTTCAGCCATGGTAATTCGAATGTATGGAAGGCCCGAAACGTGGGCCGTAACGCCCGATTGCTGTTCATAATGGTTAATCGCCGTCATTATATTGCCGAGAAGCGCAACGCGTTGAGCACTCTGAAGAATTTCCTTATTCAGCGAAACCATCATGATAAAAGTAGAGGTGGTGTCGTTATAGAGAAATCCCTTATAAAATGGCAACGAGTAAATAACTTGCCGAATGCTATCAAGTTGCATCTGGTCATCAATGCCAGCCTGAACGACTTTGATCAGCTGAAACTTTTTTAATTCTGTATTTTTCTGGAGGGTATAAATATCGTAAATCGAAAATGCCTGCTTAACTCCGGTGATTGTCTTCAGGGAATGCTGTAAATCGCGCCAATCACAATAATGCTTATAAGTAAAAAATTTGTTGTCGGTAATACCTATAAAAATAGCGTTGCCACCAGCGCCAAACTTCTTAGTAAAACTATCGTAGTTTACCTGAACGCTATCGTCGGCAGGCAGAAGGGAGGCTGGTTCATAAAGCATTTTAAGCTGGGTTGCCTTATACCCCATCACCAGCGTAATTAAGGAAATAATAACGATAACAACAGGCCGGTTCTTCAGGATCAACCTAGCAATAATTCGAAACATTAGAGGTGACTTTTATTATTATGGTTTCATTTTTGCTTGAAGAAGGCAAAGATAGTAAAGTAACAAAAATTTCTCTTGCTGTTTTTATATATCACTAAAAAAGGGATGTCGAAACTTGCCCCATAAGTTTGTACTTTTGCCTTGCAACAATTTGTTTTACATTTGTCTGCTTCACTAGAAAATAACGAGTAATGAGTAATGCTTTTTTTAGTTTTTTAACACTTGTTGGCTCCTTGGGCTTATTCCTATTTGGAATGAAGCTGATGAGTGAATCATTGCAAAAAGTGGCAGGAGACAAGATGCGGAATATTCTTGCCGCCATGA
>DATKTT010000122.1:0-28073 GCA_035530955.1 Williamwhitmania sp.
ATTGCTCGATATTTATTGCTACCATTATTTTCAAAACAGAGCGCAAATTACGCTAATTAATTCCAATAATTCAAATATTTGAACCTTTTTTTCACCCTATTGCGAGACTTTTTTCAAGATATTTTCTCTCAGCATGTTGAGTGCCCTTGCCGAAGCACGAAGAATATTCTGCTCACGGCTATTCCCGAACGAAAATTTAATCGATAGCGTTTCGGTTGGACCTGCCACCGAAATCCATGTCAGCCCAACAGGTTTATCTACGCTTCCCCCCGATGGACCAGCAATTCCGGAAGTGGCAATTGCATAAGTGCTTTGGAATAATGCTCTACACCCCTCGGCCATTTCCCTTACAACTTGCTCACTAACGGCACCGTATCTCTCAAGTGTCTCCATTTTTACACCAAGCAGTTCTGCTTTAACTTTGTTGGAATAGGCAACCACCGATCCAGTGAAATAGTTGCTAGAACCAGGAACAGATGTGATCATGTGGGCAATATTTCCTCCAGTGCAACTTTCAGCAAGTGATAGTGACATATTATTGTTGGACAATAATTTACCTACAACAACCTCAAGTGATTGGTCGCTTAATGCAAAGATGTTTTCTGGAATAATAAGCTGAAGGTCAGCGATTATATTATCGATCTCTTTCTGAAGCCTTATCCGATCGTGACCAAAGGCCGAAAGCCGCAACTTTATTGCAGTGGGACTGGGTAGGTATGCCAACTTAATATGTGCCGGTAGATTATCTTCCCAGCGTGAAATCTTCATTGCTAAACTTGATTCAGGAAGACCGAATGTCATTACCGTTTGGTGAACTACATCCACATTGGTTAGCTGAAGCATTATTAATGGCAGCACCTCATTATTTAAGAGATAGTTCATTTCGAACGGCACCCCTGGAAGTGAAAAAATTAACTTCCCATCAACGCGAAAGAGCATGCCTGGAGCAGTTCCAACCTTGTTGTGCAATACAGTGGCTTTGGCTGGAATCAAGGCCTGATGTCGGTTTAGATCGTTCATTTCAACACCTCTCGATGCGAGGAGTGATTCAACGTGTGAAAGTACTTGATCGTTGAGAATTAGGTTGCAATTGAAATATGATGCAAGCGTTTTTTTCGTTAAGTCATCTTTGGTAGGACCAAGACCCCCGGTTAACACGATAGCATCAGCATGCAATCTTGCGTTGTCCAAAGCTTTAGTAATGTGCGCTGGATCGTCGGATACCGAAGTGATTTGGTGGATAATTACCCCCATTGAGCTTAATGCTGAGGCAATTTGGGCCGAATTGGTGTCGATAGTCTGGCCAATTAGTAGTTCATCGCCGATGGTAATTATTTCTGCTATCATATTGTTGTGTGTTTACAGAAAAAGGCGGCCAACGACCACCTTTTCTTCGGTATGAGCCTCTCACGGGATTTGAACCCGCGACCTGCTGTTTACGAAACAGCTGCTCTACCGCTGAGCTAAAGAGGCAAAATAGTTGCGCAAAAATAGCTCTTTTTCAGAAAAACCAAAGCAGGTAACAGATTTACTTCAGGGAATCTAGAATTGCTTCTGCCTTAAGCCTATCGTTCAGTACGGCCCTATATTCAGCAACGTATTGACTACCTGGCCTTAACGAATCTGCTATATCTAACCAGCTAGCGGCTAAATTATAATTGCCATCAACTTCGCTTGCAACTGCAAGGTTATAGGCGGCTTGACCTTTAAGCTTATTGTTGGAATTGCTGCCCACCAACCAACTCCAAATTTTTATTGCCTCTGCCCAATTATTTTCATTTACCTTATTTTGAGCCATTTTTAAGTAAGAATTGGTGCTAGTAACAATTTCTCTATACTGCGTTGTCCAAATGGGCGTAAACGCGGCTAAACTTGCTATTCCCACTTCGCTTCCAACATAGCTTGCCACATCCTCAAATTTTGGAAGATTATCAACGGCTTCCCGACGGGATGATCCAGCCGCATCCCAAGAGTACGATTTCTGGTAGAGGTATTCTGCTTGCGCTGTTTGGGAGTCTGGGCTATATATTCGCCAGAGCCCTACGGCCTTGATGGTAAAATAGGCCCGGTATCCGTACTGGTTTTGGAGGTCAGGTACCACCGTGATATCTGGATTGAGGCTAAAATAATCTAATGAAATAATCTGCTGAGCATTAGTGCTTTCAACAATTGAACCTACCAAATCCTTCGGCAAAATAAATGTAGATGAAGGTGAACTATCAGGTCTTACCGTACAATAGGTAACCACATTTGCATGACTACCTAATGCAGGCGTTGCAAATCCACCCATAAAAGAATAGGCTGCCGACTCTGCTGCAATGCTGTCGAGCTGGCTTGTCAAGACTGTTTCAGGGTCTTTAAACCGGCGGGATTCACTGTAAGTATAGTTGACTGTTATGTTTGCGTGGGGAGAAACATAGTAAACTGTTGGTGGCTGAAGAGTATCAACCGGAACACTTACCCTGTAACTACACGAGCTTAAAGATAATACCAAGAGTATCGAGGAAAATCTACCTAGCCACATAGTTGTTTGTTTTGCCATCTAAATTACAATATTTGTGCCAAAAAGGGCCATCAAAGTGGATGGCCCTAAAATAAAAATTTTTATGCGTAGGATAAATAAGAATTGTTAATCTTGCATTCCTCCACAAACCGGTATTGTTTGGCCAGTTACATAGCTCGAAAGTTCCGAACCAAGAAATACTGCCACATTAGCAACATCCTCTGGAGTCCCACCTCTTCTTAAAGGAATTTTGCTAACCCATTCATTTCTAACTTCTTCTGGTAGTTTGTGGGTCATGTCGGTGATAATAAATCCTGGAGCAATGGCGTTGCACCGTACATTTCTTGACCCCAACTCCTTGGCAATTGATTTTGTGAATCCAATTATTCCAGCCTTTGAAGCAGAATAGTTAGACTGACCAGCGTTACCAGACAGCCCAACAACTGAACTCATGTTAATAATTGAACCATTCTGCTGCTTGATCATGTAGCGTTGGGTCGCTTTTGTGAGATTGAAAATCGACTTGAGGTTAACATTGATTACCAAATCCCACTGCTCCTCGGTCATGCGAAGCAGAAGAGTGTCTCTTGTAATCCCAGCATTGTTAACCAGAATTTCTAAGGTGCCGAACTCCTTAATCACGTTATCCACCAATGTCTGAGAATCCTGAAACTTGGATGCATCAGAAATAAATCCTTTGGCTTTTACGCCAAGTGCTTTGAGTTCCTTCTCTGTAGCCTTGAAGTTATCGTCTTCAACGAGATCGGTAAATGCAATATTGGCGCCATGCTGGGCAAATTTCAATGAAATCGCCTTGCCAATGCCTCTTGCACCCCCTGTTATTAATGCAGTTTTTCCTTCTAGTAGTTTCATTGTATTGGTATTTAGTTTTTGCAAACCTAATGAAAATATCCAAAATGATGAAATAGACGCTTGCAAATGCACTAAAATGCATTTTACTGGTCAATTCTTAGCAAATTAAACCAATTTTTCGCTAATTTGCTGGCAGAAAAACCATCAACAAACTCCCTTTCTCATGAGAATTAAGCTGAAAATTCGGACAAAGCTGTTACTCTCCATTCTTACCGTTACGGCATTTGTGTATGCTTCGTCATTGGGTTATCTAAGCTTTAAGCTACAAGATATTTCTCTCAAACGATCAATGGACCTCGCTGATGCTTATGCCCGAGAAAATGCCAATCTTACTAAGGCAAACTTAAACGTTGATATGGATTTGACGCGGGGCCTAACGAATACGTTTAGCGAGTTTAAGTCTATTCCCAAAGTCCAGCAGCGAGTTGATCTTATGCGCGCCCTTGAGGGTGTTGCCATTGAGAATCCAAATTTTCTATCGGTTTGGGTTAACATTGAATTAAGCACCATGGATAGCACCTATAAAAAGGGCTATGGAAGATATCGTATTACCTATTGGAGGGAAAATGGGGAGTTAAAAGTAAAGGAAGAAGTTCTTAATACAGATGGGGATAATACTGCAAGTGCCTACTATCTGATGAAAATGTCTAAATTAGAAACTGTACTAGACCCCTATCTATTTACCTACCTTGCAGGCGGTAAACCTATTTTAGAAACATCCGTTTGTGTTCCGCTTTTAGAAAAGAATAAATTTTTGGGAGTATTTGGACTTGACCTATCACTCGAGCGGTTTCAGCCTATTATTGAAAATATTCACCCGTTTGCTGGTAGTTACGCATACCTAATTTCTAACGATGGTGCCATTATTGCACATCCGGATAGATCTCTTGTGGGTAAAAAGTTTAGTGAGGTGTTTCATCAACAGGATAGCACTTTTAACATCTCAAAGCAGATACACGAAGGAAAGTTGTTTAGCTATACTACCGTTGATTCCGCCATGGGCGCCGAGGTTTATATCTCCTATGCCCCAATTACCATTGGAAAGTCGGTTACTCCATGGTCTATCGCTATTGTTGCCCCAGTAAATGTTCTGGTAGATGAAGCAAACAAAACATTTAATAATAGCATCATTATTGGACTTGCTGGACTCATCATCTTAATGCTCGTTATTTGGATTCTTGCATACAATATTACTCATCCACTATCGCGCACTATTAAAATAATTAGGAGCTTAGCAAAAGGGGAATTCGACACCAACAATCTCCTAAAGGTGAATTCGGGTGATGAAATTGAAGAGATAAGCAATTCTGTTAATACTTTGATTCAAGGTCTTAGCAAAACAACCGACTTTGCTAAGGAAATAGGCAGAGGCAATCTCAATGTTAGCTACTCAAGCCTTGGAAGCAACGATATGCTTGGAAAAGCATTGCTGGAGATGCAAAAGAGTTTGGCAAACGCTAAACAGCAGGAAGAACTGCGCCAAATTGAGGATCAGAAGCAAACATGGGCAACAAAAGGGTTGGCCATGTTTGGTGAGATATTGCGGCAGAATAATGATAACCTTGAGGAGCTTGCCTACCAAGTTATTAGCAATATTGTGAAGTATTCAGTTAGCAACGTTGGGGGATTATTCTTGGTAAATGACGAAAACAGGTCTGATGTTCACCTTGAACTTAAAGCTTGTTTTGCCTATGAAAAACGAAAATTTCTTGAAAAGCGCATTGAAATGAATGAAGGCCTCATCGGTCGATGTGCTCAAGAGGCAGAAACCATCTATCTTACAGAAATACCTGAAAACTACATATCCATCGGTTCTGGACTTGGAGAAAAGGCACCTACCTGCCTTCTTTTAGTGCCACTTAAACTTAACGATCAGGTATTTGGGGTAATAGAGATTGCATCGCTGGATATCATTGAGAATTACGTTGTAAATTTCATTGAGAAATTGGGTGAAACGATTGCTTCAACCCTATCCAATGTTAAGGTTAACATTAGAACGGTGCAACTCTTAGAGGCTTCCCGGCAGCAGTCGGAGGAACTTTCGGCACAGGAAGAGGAGATGCGGCAAAATATGGAGGAATTGCAGGCCACACAAGAAGAAGCAGCAAGAAAGACAGGCGAAATGGAATCGCTTATTAACGCTCTTAATGCTTCCAGCTTTGTGGTGGAATACAACCTTGAAGGCCTAATCATTTCGGTCAACGATGCCATGCTTGCTTTGCTCAATAAACCGAGGGAGGCAGTTGTTGGTAACCATCATACCAACGATTTGCTATTGAGCAGTAAGCAAAAGAAGGATTATGAAAAATTCTGGAACGACTTAAAGAAGGGAGTAACCAAAAAGGAGTCTACCAAGCTGAGCATAAACAACAAGGAGTATACTTTTTTGGAGACTTACACCCCTATCTTCAATGAGAATCACAAGATTTATAAGATATTGAAGATATCGCACAACATAACGGACTTTATTAAGTAATAAAAAAGCGGCTCCAACGAGCCGCTTTTTTATTGATCAACTGAAATGAATAACACTAGCGGAAGCTGATACCTACACCACCAGTAATAATTGGATACTTGGCTACGGTATAGTCGAAATGAAAAGCCAAAATGGCTAGTTTAATGCGCAAGCCTACATTTGCTGCAAATCCATTATTTTTAAACGATAAGCTCAACGGATCGGTCCAATTAGTGTTACCAGAAACCACTACTTGGCTGTCCTGCATCTCTAAACCTACAGGATAATTTCCTTTCAGATCCATACTAGTCTTGGTGAAATTGTAACCAAGCCCAGCGTATACGGTAAGAACGGGCAGTGATTTTGATACAATTATCCGAGTAGCCAATGAAGTAGATCTAAGTTTGAGCTGTTGGTTATCGTATAGTGAATGGTCATAGTTTGTGGTTTGTGGCTTGTATGACACGTTGATGTCGGACCTGAAATCAGTATATGCAACCATGGCCGATAGGCCAAAAGGTAAGAGTTTGATACCCGGAATCAGCTCCTTAAACTCATTCTTTATGCCAATACCCCAAAGGCTAACACTTCCGATATCAGGTAAGCTAACTTTTGGAATGAAGCGACCCATAATCTCTGTATGAAATGGTAATCCGACGCCAGCCTGCAGAATAGGAACGGGAATCACGCTAAGGTTGCCACCGCTTGGAAGGTTAAACTGAACATTCTGAGTAGCATTAACCCCGCCACCTAAGTCAACCTGACCTTGGTATTGAACCTTTGGTCCACTTCCAGAACCAGCAACCGTCGGTGACGTGGTGCCTTCCCCGCTAACAACAGAAATATTTGTCAACTTCAGCGAATTAATGTCAAAATTTTTGTCGGAAGATGGCACCATCACTGTATTGATGGAAAAGGTTAGGTCAAACCCAGCTAATCCGTGAGGCTTACCACTATTATACCAACTGCCACTTAGTCCCCAGCCAAGGCTCTTTCCAAAAGGCTGAAGATAGGCTTCCGAAAGCTTAACGGCATCTTGTTGACTACTTCTTAGCAAGAGAACTACATCTTTTTGGGCAAAAGAGAAGAGAGGAATTAGTGCCAAGGAAAAAGCACCAAACAATTTTTTTGCAATAGAATAGGTTTTCATAGCTATTAGCGTTTAGATTCAAGGGGGGAAATTAAAGATTTCTTTGGAATATTACGGAAGAGAACTGCCTGAAGTTCGGTTAACAGCTAGAATTCGTTAAATTTGACGAAAAAAATGGATTCTCAGACTCCACTTGCAGAACGTCTCCGTCCCAATAAACTTGATGATTATTTGGGGCAGAAGCATTTAGTAGGCAAAGGAGCGGTACTCCGGAGATCAATAGAGTCGGGTAACTTACCATCTCTTTTGCTTTGGGGGCCTCCCGGCGTTGGCAAAACTACCTTGGCCAAGCTAATTGCTCATGAGCTTAAACGTTCCATATTCACACTAAATGCCATCAATTCTGGAGTAAAGGAGGTACGCGAGGTTTTTGAAAAAGCAAAAAAAATGCAATTTTTCAACACCCCTGCTCCCATACTATTCATCGATGAAATCCACCGCTTCAATAAGTCACAGCAGGATTCCCTACTTAGTGCTGTTGAACAAGGAATTATTACGCTAATAGGCGCCACCACAGAGAATCCCTCCTTTGAAGTTATTTCTCCACTCCTATCTCGTTGTCAAGTTTTCATTCTAAAACCCCTAGAAATTGATGATCTCCTCACACTGCTCGATAGGGCAATAACAACCGATATCTACCTTAAAAATCGGTCAATTACGGTTACTGAAACCGATGCAATTCTGCGCTTTTCAGGAGGCGATGCACGAAAGTTGCTGAACATTCTGGAGATCGTAGTTGGAGCCTCTGAAACGGAAGAGGTCATGCTTACCGATCAGATTGTTATCGATAGATTGCAGGAAAACATTGCCCTTTACGATAAGAATGGTGAGCAGCACTACGATGTTATTAGTGCCTTCATTAAATCGATAAGAGGCAGCGATCCACAAGCCGCAGTTTACTGGCTAGCAAGGATGGTTGAAGGCGGAGAAGATCCTAAATTCATTGCCAGAAGGCTTATTATCCTCTCATCCGAAGACATTGGTCTCGCAAACCCCAATGCCCTATTGCTTGCAACAGCATGCTTTCAGGCAGTAGAAAAAATTGGTATGCCTGAATCAAGGATTATCCTATCAGAAACGGCAATATACTTAGCCACAAGCCCTAAAAGTAACTCAGCCTACGTCGCAATAGATGAGGCCATTGAGCAGGTTAAGAAGGATGGTAGCCTACCGATCCCACTACACCTTCGAAATGCTCCAACAAAGTTGATGAAAAATTTAGGTTATGGCAAAGACTATCGCTATGCACATAGCTATGCTGGTAATTTCACTCAACAGGAATTTCTACCGGAAAAGCTCTCGGGAACAGTGTTTTACACGCCGGGCGTTAATGCAAAAGAACAGGAGATTCGCCAAAAGCAGAATAGCTTGTGGAGCGGCAAATATTCTATATGATTTTTCTAACTTCGCAAAAATTTTGAGCTATGCTATACGACCTTCCAAACATTCGCCATACCGAGAGCGGTAATTTTTTTCTGCTAGCCGGCCCCTGTGTTGTAGAAACAGAGGAGATAACTTTTGGAACTGCAAAAAAAGTAAAGGAGATTACAGATAAATACAAAATCCCCTTTGTTTTCAAAGCATCTTACCGTAAAGCAAATCGCTCTAAACTCGATTCGTTTCAAGGAATTGGAGATATTGAAGCACTTAAAATGCTAGGGCGAATAAGGAGAGAGCTTCAGATACCAATTGTTACGGATATTCACAATCCAGATGAGGCTGATATTGCTGCCGAGTATGTTGATATACTGCAAATTCCAGCGTTCCTCTGTAGGCAAACAGATCTGCTTGTGGCTGCTGGTAAAACAGGCAAGATTGTAAATATAAAGAAGGGGCAATTCTTAAGTCCCAGCGGTATGCGGTTTGCGGCGGAAAAAATTTTTGAAACTGGCAATAGAAAGGTTATGCTTACTGACCGTGGAACCTCATTCGGTTACCAAGATTTAATTATTGATTACCGAGGAATACCTGAAATGCAGAAAAGTGGTCTTCCTGTTATTCTCGATATTACCCATTCCCTGCAGCAGCCTAACCAGGACTCTGGAATTACTGGTGGAAGGCCTGACTTAATCGACACAATTGCACGAGCTGGTATTGCCGTAGGTGTGGATGGAATTTTTCTTGAAACCCATCCCAATCCGGCTATTGCCAAATCGGATGGAGCCAATATGCTGCACCTCGACAAACTGGAATGGCTGCTTGCTCGCTTGGTTAAGCTAAGAGCAGTGGTTAATGAGTTCTAAGAGACAGAAATTATTCGGGCTATCTTGCTAAAAAGCGCCTCCGGGTTAATCGGTTTTGAAATTACGTCGTTGCAGCCCATCTCAATATATTTTACGTCGTCCTCTGGCCTTGCATAGTTTGTTTGAGCAATTATGGGAAGCATTGACTTTGATCGAGTACTTCTAATTTGAGATACAAGTCCATGGCCGTCCAACGTTTCGTGTGGAGAATCCATTAGAACCAGATCAGGAGCCTGTGAACTGTCGCACAAGTTGAGAGCTTCAGCACCTGTTTTGGCCCGAACCACACTTACGCATGTATTTGCCAACAGATCGGCGACAAATTGGTAATTAGCCTCTGTGTCGTCCACAATAAGGATGGTTTTGTTAGACCAGTTATACTCCTTTTTATTGGCATAGTAAACTGAAGAGTCCTGCTTAATCTCAATGTTTTCAAACGGTAATGTAAAAAAGAAGGTGGATCCGACCCCTACTGTTGATTCGAGCCAAATTTTGCCATCCAGCGCTTCTACAAGGCCTTTGGAGATGCAAAGGCCGAGCCCTGATCCTCCAAATCGGCGGGTTGAGCCCTGCTCTATTTGCTGAAAGCGTTCAAAGATAACCTCCTGTTTTGTTTGCGGAATTCCAATTCCACTATCTCTGACAAAAAAAAGTAGCTCGTTTGAATCCTTGTTTGCAAATCCAAACTCCACCGTTCCGTGCTCAGTAAATTTTATGGCATTGCAAATTAAATGTGAAAATACTTGTCTAAGCCTTGTGCCGTCAGTAGTGATAATATTTACCTCATCATCGGCCAAGTTGAGAAACCTCAGTGAAAGCTGCTTCTTCGATTCCTTGAAAATTTGACCATTATACTGCACGTATAGGTCAAACAGCATCTCATTCAAGTTGCATTCAGATTTGGAGAGAGTTAGAAGTCCCGATTCCAACCTTGAAATATCAACTAGGTTGTCAAAAAGACTCACCAGCTGATAGCCACTGTTAATTATAATGTCAATAAATTGGCCTCGTTTATCAGCCGGGATGTCCTCGTTAAGCAGCTGAACAAATCCGATTATTCCGTTCATAGGAGTTCGAATCTCGTGCGACATGTTTGCTAAAAAATTAGCCTTTAGCAGGTCTGCCTCATCAGCTTTGGCCCTAGCATCCCCAAGTTTTCTAATTAGGTCCTTTTTATCCACCAAAAGTGTGTTAACCTGCTGTTCTAAGTCAGCGTTAATTTTGGTAAAACTGGAGAAAAACCGCTTCCACTTTTTTTCGGTACCCTTATGCCAAAAGTAGCAAGCTCCAACACAAAGGACTACCAAAGTTAAACAACCACCTATCAAAATAGCGGTTGCATGGTTTACATCAATAAGAAGAACAATTAAAGGATACATGTATTCCATTGCTTCTTATTTATTATTCAGCACTTTATCACATAGTGATAAAGTGCTGAATAATAAAATATTATCAAAAGTATAATGCTACACTGGCAAGAATTTGAGGGTTTCTGGAATCGAATGATCTCTCCTGCCCCAGCACTTTTACACCATCACCGAGTTTACTCAAACTTCCTTCATACCGGAGGTCAAAACCAATTTTCCAAATATCGAGCCCAACTCCTATCTGGTAGCCAAAAGTGGCCTTGTTGAATTGCTCATCGTAGCCCGTATAATCCTTAAGAACGGCTTTGTCTGAGATTACAATTGAAGCTACTGGTCCAATACCAAGGCGAGCAGGTCCAAACTTCCAGCCAACCAAAACAGGGATATCAATCTTGTTAAACTTTTGGGTTCTAACAGTCTCTGCACCTGTTGATATATCGACGATTTTGATGTCGCCTCCCGTTGAAGAAAAATATAGCTCTGGTTGGACAAAAAAACCAAGGAGTTGAACGCGGCTTACAACGCCAAAATGCATCCCTGTGATAGAATTTCCCTCCTTAGCAACAAGACTGTTACCAAGGTCTATTTCGCTAAATTTTACCCTTGAGGAGCTAACGCCCGCTTTTATACCAAACTTGAAAAGCTGAGCGTTTGCCATCCCAACTGTAAGAAATACAAATAGAAGAATTAGTGAATACCTTTTCATAACTTAGAGATTTGGTTTATAGCCAATATAGCGCTTTTTATTATAAGAACAGTGCAAAATTAAAGAAGCGGTGTAAACAATCGAGCAAACGATTCTAAAAAGCTTTTACGCAGGGGTCGATCCTCCCACTCCTCCAAAAGAATTTTTTTACTAAGCTTAATATCCAGCAGAAATCTTTTCTCAAGTTCCAAGGTAACCTCTGGGTCATAGATAATGGCGTTTACTTCAAAGTTATCCTCAAAGCTGCGCATGTCCATATTGGCTGTTCCAACGGATGAAAAGCAGCCATCAATCATAATAATCTTTGAGTGATTAAAACCTGCCTCAAACAGGTAAACGTTAATTCCGGCCTCCAACAATTCTGACAAATAGGATAACGTTCCCCAGTAAACCATCTTCGAATCGGACTTTCCTGGCAATAGTATTTTAATATCCACGCCACTAAGCGATGCAGTTTTGAGGGCTGTTAGAATGCTCTCGTTAGGCATAAAGTATGGAGTAGAAATGTAGATATGCTCCTTTGCCGTGGCTATTGCTAGAAAATAGGCCTGCATTATGCTAGCCCAATCAGAATCTGGCCCACATGCGGTAATTTGAACCAAATGCTTGTCTAGAGTAGTAGTAGCTGGAAAATATTTCTGTCTATCGGTAAATTGCTGCTTGCTGACAAAATACCAATCGATTAGAAAAATTGCTTGCAGTGAACGAACTGCATCCCCTTCAACTTTTAAATGGGTATCCCTCCAATATCCAAGTTTTGGGTCACCATGGATGTAGCGGTCAGCCACATTTATTCCACCCACGTAGCCAACTTTCCCATCAATTACCACTATCTTTCTATGGTTTCGATAATTTACCTTACTAGTAAACCATGGAAATTTTACCTCCATAAACGGGAATGCTTCAACCTCATTGTCATGTAAATGGCGTATATAACTCTTAGGAAGACTCCAGCTACCGACATCGTCGAAAATGACCCTGACCTCCACACCGCTTCGCGCCTTTTCAACTAAAATATCCTTAATTTGATTGCCAATAACATCGTCACTCAAGATGTAATACTCCAGATGAATGCTGCTGGTTGCAATAGCCAAATCCTGTAGCAAGTTTGAGAAAGTCTCCTTTCCAGAATTCATTACCAATACACTGTTTTTCTCTGAAAGCAGCGCCTTGCTATTGTTGAGCAACAGCTTAATAATTTTAATATAGCGAGTAATATTTGGGTTGTCGGGAAAATCATTCCTATTGAGCCGGATAAGCTGGGCATCGCTAATCAGTCCAATCTGTTCAATATCGTGCATTCCCTTTCGGCTAAAAATTTTTTCTTTTCTGAAGTTCTGCCCAAAATAAATGTAGAGAATAATACCGGCAATTGGCAGTAGAAAAAGAACAAGAACCCATGATGCAGTTCTCACAGGATCGCGTTTTTCATGCACAACAATTGCAGCGGTGGCAAGTACCGTAATAATATAGATTGCCAGTAAAACCTTGGAAAAGTTTACTTGCAGTAAGAAGTCAAATATATGGTTAATGCCATCCATTGGATCCTCATTAATCTATTGCTAATTTACAAATTGATTTGACAATAAGTGTAGGAACAAAAAAAACCGCTAATTTACTAGCGGTTTTTTCAGAAAATTACAATCCTTTATTTCTTCTTCCCACCATAATTATTTTCCATTGAATCATAAAAATAATACCATTCTTGTAGGATACTGTCAAATAGAGGTTCTGCATAAACGCTTTTTCCATTATTAAAGTAAAACATTAATATAAGTTCCTGATCTTGGTCAGGAACATATTTCATTTCACCAATCTTTGCTCCTCCAGTATTGTATACCACAATCCTCAAATTGTCCTGACTATTATAATTAACTTCATTTCCACTATAAGAACTTGTATAATGAAAGTAGATATTCATTACGGTTAGATCACTACTAGCACTTATGTTAAGGCTTGAACCTGAATACTTGCCAGAAACATCATATGCCCCTGAAACAATAGTTCGAGAAGCTTTTTTAAGAATTCGAGAAGCTTTAAGTGAAAGTTCACCAGCATCCACAGTTCCTGGTGAATTTGCGTCACTTAATTCTGAGTATTCGTAGGGTGCAAATTTAAGTGTAAGGCTAGAGTGCGAAGTATACAAATTTTCTGTTGACTGGAATGTAGAAGAAAAATTCACAGACCAAATATCATTACCATCCAATGTTATGTTTGCAATATAATCACCTTTATAAGAATCCGCTTCGGAATCATAGGTTACGGTATATTTAGATATCGTATATACGGCATTGTTTGTTGAACCTGTAGCAGGATAAGGAAATTTAACAATAACTTGATCTGTAGGCGTATTCGTGTGGTTAAATTGATGGTTTTGAGCATCCCATTCATAAGTTCCAACATAATTTTGAATGTTGAATCCTTGTCTAAAACCAAAGGCATTCTGCACAGATACAGATGAAGGGTTTTCGTTCTTAAGACACAAATTTTCTGAGGAAAATGACCTTGACCTTGCAGAAGAGGCTGATGGAAGATTACCTTGCGAAGGAGGCGAGAAAGGTAGGCTGAGTGATGACAATCGGTTGTAGACCATCAGACCCTGTGCACTATCAATCGCTGCATTTTCCATGTTATAATTTACGATTGCAGTGTTAATTTCGGTTTTTCCTGCAGACTGAGTTAGGTCAGAAGGGCTATCCTTGGAGCAAGAAGTAACGGAAAATGCAACGGTAATCAAACAAATGATAAATAAACATTGTGTTTTCATACTAAAGAATTAATTTGTTAAACAAACATAATAAATTTTCAATTATGTACAAAAAAGAAGGAAGAATTAATTTTGATCTTAAACGTCATAAATTTAAATAGTAATGTGACCTCCTCTTACTGACTACAAAAAGGTATTTGGTAAATGTCAGGATTGTTATTAATATAAATATTTCACAACCGACAACATATAATAATGGTAATTATTATTTATACTTAAGAGTAAAACTAACTGACCTATTCCATTTTCCCGATGAATTCCACAAAGTAATTGTCCAAGACCTAAACCAACTAATTTGTAGGTTGATTTTAATATCTCGTTAGAAAGAAAAAAACCGCCAAAATAGTTGGCGGTTTTTAGTAATAATAAATTGAAAACTATTATTTCTTAAAATTCCATGCATCTCCGGCGGTGCCAAAGAAGGATGTCCATTCGTCTAAGACGTTGCCAAATAGCGTACTAGCGTCAACACTTGTACCATCGTTGAAGTAGAACATTAAAACAAGTTCCTGATCTTGGTTGGTTACAAACTTCATCTCACCAACCTTAGCTCCACTGGTGTTATATACGGTTATCTTAACCAAATCGTTGATATTAGGTGTGGTTGAACCATCTCCACTATAGGCCATAACAAAATGAAACCGAATGGTTAAAATGGTTAAATCTCCAGTAATGTTAAAGTTGGCATTGGTTTTAGTGGCACTCATAGAAACATTGTAGGTTCCACTTAGAAGTAAGTCAGTATTCTTCTTCAAAGTCCTTGAGGCATTTCCAGTAATTGTAGCCGAAGTCTCACTGAATGAACTCGATAATATTACAGATTCAGTATAAACGTATGGAGCAAAGTTTATGGTTACATTTTGGGTAAAGTTGGTCGAAGTGGAGCTAATGGTGGCAATGGCAGTGTAGTCAACCGACCAAACTTCAGTTCCATTCAGAGTTAGATTTGCTTGGTAATCGCCGCTGTATTCACCCATATTGTATACAATGGTATATTTTGATATGGTAAAAATCGCGTTGTTGGTAGCACTGGAGTTTGGATATGGGAACTTTATCACTACCACGTTCGAAGGGGTTGGAGTGTGGTCAAACTGCTGTGTTTGAGGATTATATTCCCACGTTCCTACATAATCCTGAAGGTAAAAATCACGTCTAAAGTTGAAACCCATCTGCATTGAAGTAAAGTTGTTTCCCTTTACTGCAGATAACCTAGAGGTAAAAGACTTTACATAATTTGCAGAGGAAAAATCTCCCTCAGTTGGCAGCGTAAAAGGTAGGTTGAGCATGGTAATTTGATTGTATACTGCCATACCTTGGGTATTATCCATTGCAGTTGTTTCGTCCGTGTAGGAAGTACTAACGTTACCTATCTCTGCTTGAGCTTGTTCATTAGTTAGCTGAGGAGTGCTGCTATCCTTAGAGCAAGAGTAAAACGAAAAAATACCTGCAACCAAAGAGATAAATAGTAGATTTTTTGTTTTCATGTCAATTGGGAATTAGTTTTCAAAACAAAAATAGCACCATTTCTAGCAAAAACGAATGAAACCTCTTGTTCGTTATCGTTTAGTTATTAATAGTATGCAAAACCCATTCTAACGTATACTTTGAGAATCTAAGCGGTAGATGTAATCCAGGATGGGTCGATTTTTAGGCATAATAAGTTTACCCAATTTTTCCATTGGCATTTGCCCTGAAAAATGAACTAGGTAAATCTTTTGTCCAGAATTGATGACTACCACGAGGTCGCTTGCCAAGGTCATATTTTTAAGAACCCAAACCGAGAGGTTCTCATTTGCAGATAAAAATGTGCCATAAAGGAGCAATCCTTGCCTTTTCATCCTGCGAGTGATGTCCAAGGTTATTGCTTGGAGTTGATCATCCTTACCGGTGCTATTTTTGGAAAAAACCAATACTTCCATACTTGATACGCTATCCAGAAGGTCCTTAAGCTCAGTGCCACCAGGTTTTTCTTCGTCGATGAAAACGGAGGCCATACCTGGAGCAACAGCATAATGTTCGTGAGGATAGCTCTTGCGCAGCTCAAGAATTAGAGCATCAACATTTTGTTTCTTGCTTCCACAGGCGAAGAAAACAACTAGCGATACAAAAAGTAAACCATAGAGTTGAGCCTGGTGTCGCAATACCATGCTAAATACTGTTTTTAACCAACTCGAAAATTTCATTTGGCAATCTTCTTGGCCTTCTACTATGCGCGTCCACAGAAATCAGAATTGTCTCACCTGTTGTTAGTAGTTTCTCATGCTTATCAACAACACGATACGTCATAACTATTTTGAGTGGGGTAAAATCAGCAATCGATGTTTCCACCACAAGGAGATCATCGTACTTTGCTGGAGCAAAGTATTTAACGATTAAGCGGCTAAGCGGCATAAAGATGCCCATGCTCTCCAGCTCCGTGTAAGGTAGACCAATCTGCCTTAATAGTTCCGTTCGCCCCATTTCGAAATATAGTGGATAGGAGGCATGATGGACTATTCCCATCTGATCGGTCTCTCCATATCTTACTCTAAACTCAGTATAATTAACCATCACCAACCGCTTTACGAAAGTGGGGAATTGGCTTCCTTTGCCATGTGACTATAAAATAGCCTATCGAGAAGTTTTGGTGCAAAGAACTTCAAGAAAATTGTCGCTTTACCATCAAAATCCATCACCAGTTGGCGTTTTCGGTGGGTAACACCATTGGCAATTCTTGTAGCAACCTCTTCTGCCGTCATCATTTTGGCCTCCTGCCGGGGCGACTCCCCTTGTGCTGATCCGTTGGCTGTCAATGCATTTTTACGTACGTTGGAGGCCGTAAATCCGGGTGCAGCAATCATCACATGCAAGCCGCTATGCAGATTTTCTATCCTAATTGTTTCCAAAAAACCGTGCATGGCATATTTTGATGCGCTGTAACCGGTACGTGCCGGTAGGCCATGAAATCCGGCCACAGAGGATACGCCAACAAGGCTTCCCCTTGCCTGAACTAAGCCGTCATAGAAATACTTGGTGCAATATACTGTACCCCAAAAATTCACATCCATAAGTTGGTGCAATACAGAAAGGTCTAAATCCTTAAATGTAGCGCGCATTGATACTCCGGCATTATTAATTAGAACATCTGTTTTGCCAAACTTTGCCTGGACTTCTGCAGCAAAGCGCTTGCAATCCTCCTCAATGGAAACGTCTACTTTGGATATCATGCTTTGGTAACCTAATTGCCGAAATTCTGCATCTATTTTTTCTAACTCAACAATATTTCGTGCAGCAAGAGCGATGCTTGCTCCCCTCCGACCAAATTCCCGGGCCAAGGCTAGTCCGATTCCAGAGGAAGCTCCGGTTATAACAACTACCTTATCAGCAAAATTCTTCATATCTATTACTCTTTAAATACATAAACGTCAATGCAATATTCTACATTAGAGGAACTCTAAATTTGTTTTCAGAGCAAGTTGGTATTACCACATAATTACTAACTTACTTTGCACTGGTTGCAAAGCTAGCAATATTGCCTAATAATTGCTGCAAGTGGTGTTAAAATGCTGATTATCTATTCAATCTTGTAACCCCAATACTCGATATGTGGTATTGATTGGCAATACTCTTTATTCAGGCTGTTGAAATTCAAGAAAATATCAGATATCTTGAAAATATTAGGAAAATGGTGTTGCAGATAAGGAATATTTTTGCTTATCTTTGCATCGCCAAATAAAAAAGGACTGATTTCGTAGCTCAGTAGGTAGAGCACATCCCTTTTAAGGATGGGGTCCTGGGTTCGAGCCCCAGCGGGATCACAAAGCAACTCAATTTGAGTTGCTTTTTTATTAAATATTACTTAAGTTATTGAATACTTTTCTCTTAATGCTATAGTCTAATGCTCATAAGGTATTGAAACGATGGTATAGTTAAGTTTAATATCCATAAAGGAAAAGAGCTCAATGCATGTTTCTTTCATATCTTCATCCTCCTCCTCATACTGCCATTCAACGGAGATTTCCACACCTTGGTGACTTACTTCGTTCATCTTTTGTAATAGCATGGCCACATGCTTAAGAGAAGCGGAATTTAAATATCTGAATGAGAAAACTACCTTCACACCCTGTGCTGGCAATAATTCAGAGAAATTTGGCAGATCTGATAGCCAATCTAAAACAGGCTGGAACACCTCTTTTACATTCTCAGGGTGACAAACACCTTTCATGAGCAATACGCCATTCTTCTTGTCGTATGAAATCAAAGGTGAGTTCTTTGTGGAGGCTATTACAATATCTAACATGGCAAAGGCAACTATTTATTACTACTATCAGCTAACTTTTTAATCGTAAAGGGAATGTTGATAACCTCGCTAAACTCGATTCCAGCATCCTCAATTTCTAGATCGTTTTCAGGATAACTCCAGATCACCTTCACAACCTTTCCATTTTTCTGGATTTCTTTTAGTTGGCTCAGTACTACCAACAGCATTTTTGACGAGGCCGTATTAAAATATTCCAAAGCAACCTCAAAAACGGTCACTGAATTCGGTGCTTTGACATACTCTTGTATCCATTCTATTACAGGAATGTAAAATGTTTTAACATCTTCGGGAAAAGATTTTCCTGTAATTTGAAATATTCCTTTTTCCTGGTCTAGCTCAATTCGAGGTGACGAACCTGATTCTTCAATTAAAAGAGATCTCATTGGGTAAATTTTCGAAGTGAAAAGCTATGCAATTACCTGTTGGTGGCTGATGAATTCAAACGGTACTCCAACCATGTCGGAATAATCCTGCCCCGCATCATACATGTCTTCATCATCTTCGTGGTAATGCCATTCAATTACGACGTCGTAACTGGCATCCTGTAACGCTTTTATTCTCTCAAATACTTCAAGGAGCATTTTGGAGGATGCAGTATTAAAATAGTCCATTTTCATTTTCAAAATGGTTTTGGGGTTGGGTGCTTCCACGTATGAATCAAACCAAGAAAGGATTGGTCCATAGAACTCTTTGGCATCTTCAGGTAACGATTTGCCTGTAAACTCAAAAGTTTCCGCATCCTTGTCCAACATCACACCCGGAGTTTCTCCAGTTCCTGTTAAAAATAGTGGGCTCATACCTATTTATTTTGTATTTTATCTTGCTGTTATAATTAAACGAAATTAACAAGAAAGAAAGTAATTAACAACACATGCGATAAAATTAGGAAAGTTTCGTCAAAAACACACATCATTTTAGTAAAGTGCCCTAAACAAATTATTATTTGAATAGGGCACCCTCTTACCAGTAATCTTGGAAAAGTCTACTTAAACTCATTGGCCAACTGGGCCGCCCACTTTTCTATGCGCTGTTCATTTTGCTTTGCCTGGTTTTCAAAATCTAGTACCAAACCTACGAATTGTTTATCTCTACAAGCTTTAGATGTTTCAAATTCATAGCCATCAGTGGAGGTAAATCCGACCAAAGTCGCACCTAACCCAGAAATCAGTTCGGCCATTATCCCAACTGCATCACCAAAGTTTTCAGCATATTTCACCTGGTCCCCATTGCCGAAAATTGCAACCTTTTTATTCTTAAAATCTAAATCTTCAAGCATTGAAACTAGCTCATCCCAGTACGATGGTAGCTCACCATCGAACCAGGTTGGCACACCAAAAATGTAGCTATTGTAGAGTTTAAACTCCTTATCCCATGCATTATCAACATCAACACCCTCGGCGTTTTCCTTCCCAAGCTTCTCGATTAGCTTTCCAGCTACTTTTGCCGTTTTTACTGACCTAAAACTGTAAAATACACCTATCTTTTTCATTGTGAATACTTTATTAATTTTTAAAAAAGAGTTCTCAAAATGCTCTAATTCCGGATTAGTATCCGAGCATTTCCCGAGCTACTACAGCAATTTTTTCCGTAGACGGCAACACTGCCGCCTCCAAAATACGGTTGAATCCAACTGGTGTATATGTTGATCCTACCCGCTTTACCGGAGCATCAAGATACTCAAATGCTTCTTCGGCAATAATAGCAGCAAGTTCACCTCCAAACCCACCAAAAATCTTATCCTCATGAACCACCATTACTTTATTTGTCTTTTTTACTGATGATAGGATTGTCTCCTTATCGAGTGGAACAATAGAACGAATATCGATTACCTCCAAAGACACCTGTAACTCCTTTTCCATTATTTCTGCAACCTCGAGGCACATGTGTGTTGTGTTCCCGTAGGTTACAATTGTTAAATCCTTTCCAGCCCTTCGAATACGAGCCTTTCCAAAGGGAACTTCAAATTCCGCCGGCACAAACGTGGCAGCTTTGGGGGCGTTGTAGAGAGCCTTTGGCTCAAGAAACAATGTTAGCCCTTTGCTTCGCATGGCAGACCGCAGTAATCCTGCTGCATCGTCGGCAAATGATGGATAAACTATGCGTACTCCTGGAATGGAGGCTAAAGAACCTTCTATTGTTTGTGAGTGGTATAGACCACCGCCAATGTAACCACCGGAGGCAAGCCTTATGGTAACATTAGGAGCAAATTTTCCATTGGTTCGCCAGTAATCATGCGAAGAATCAACGTATTGCTCCATGGCTGGCCAGAAGTAGTCGGCAAACTCTGCACCTTCAACAACGACCCTAATTTTATCGCTAAAACGGGACATCCCATTGGCTGTCCCCATGATGTAATCCTCGGCTATGGGAGCATTAAAAACCCTCTCCTTGCCAAATTCCTGCTGCATTCCCTTCGAAACGTTGAAGATGCCTCCCTTCTCCTTATTTGCCATGTCCTGGCCCCAAATAAAAGTGTCTGGGTTTAGCCTAAATTCTTCCTTCAAGGTTTGATTTATTGCCTCAATAAGCTTTATTGGCTCACCAGTTTCATTATGAAGTCCATCAACATACTTGACTGGTTTATAAGGCTCTGGCGAAACGAAATTGAAGATTGACTTTGGATCAGGATCTGGAGCAGCCATTGCCTTCCGATGTGCATCCTTAACTTCTGCCTTGACAGCCTCCTCAATTGCTACCAACTCTGCCTCGGTAAATCGGCCATACTTCAGTAGCATTCTACGATATTTGGCTAGCGGATCTTGTGATGCAACATAGGCAAGCTCATTCTCGTCGCGATAGAGCTCATGCTTGTCGGAGTTTGAGTGGCTGTGCATTCTAACACAGTTTGCTTGCACAATCGCCGGCTTCTGGTTTTCAATCACCCACTTCTTTGCCTCCACCATGGTGTTCATGGAGTCGAAAACATCCTTTCCATTGCAATGGAAAATTCGGAGATTTTTAAATCCGGTAAAGTTATTGCCAACCTTTCTGTTGGCCGTTTGATCAGCCTTTGGAACCGATATCCCATAACCGTTATCCTGAAAAACAAAAATAACTGGCAAATGCTCATTGGACGCTCCATTGATGGCTTCATATACATAACCTTCAGAAACAGAAGATTCTCCCTGAGAGCTAATTGCAACACCTCGCTGCTTGTAATACTTAAGAGCACGACCCACACCAGAAGCATGCTGGGTATGGTTCCCCGTGCAGGAAGAGGTGTTGTGAATATTCCACTCTGGTTTTGCAAAGTGATTGGACATATGTCTTCCGCCACTTGCTAAATCGGTAGCTTTGCTTATACCATTGAGGATTACCTCTTCGGCAGTAAGGCCGGCAGAGATAGCCGTAAGCATATCACGATAGTAGGGAAAAAGATGATCCGTATTTTTATCAAAAGTTTGGCCAATTGCCAACTGTATACCATCGTGACCAGCGTAGGGAGCATGGTAGCTCCACCCAATGGCCTGCTTCAAATAGTTTGGGGCCCTATTATCAAGCGATCGACCTAACGTAAGCAAGTGATACCACTTCTCCAGAGTTTCCTTAGGAGTTTGTTTAATTCCGTATTCCTTATTATTTCTTTTATCCATGATGTATAATCGTTGTCTAGATTAATGTTAAGGGATCAAATTGCTCTAAGTAGTCAGCAATCTTTCTCAGAAATGCTCCTCCAAGAGCTCCGTCTACAATCCGATGGTCGTAGGTAAGTGACAGAAATATCTTCTGGCGGGGAACAATCACATCGCCATAGGGTGTTTCCATAACAGCAGGCTTTTTCTCAATTGTGCCAACAGCCAAGATGGCCACTTGCGGTTGATTAATGATGGGTGTTCCCATTACGTTTCTAAATGAACCAAAATTGGAGATTGTAAATGTTCCACCTTGAATATTATCTGGTGAAAGTTTGTTGTCTCGAGCCCGTTGAGCGAGTGAGTTAATGTCGGAAGCCAAGCCTGCAAGATTTTTAAGGTCGGCATCTTGCACCACCGGAACAATCAAATTTCCTGAAGGCAGGGCAACTGCAATCCCTATATTTACGTGCTTTCTAAGAATAATCTTATCACCATCAAGTGAAGAGTTTACCATTGGAAAGTCACGCAGCGATTTAGCAACCGCATCTGTAAACATTGGCATGAAAGTTAACTTTTCACCATATCGTTTTTGGAATTGCTCCTTGTTCTTGTCACGCCATTCTACTAGACCGGTAACATCAGCCTCCACCATGGCCGTAACATGCGCTGCCACATGTTTTGAAGTAACCATATGTTCTGCAATAAGTTTGCGCATACGATCCATTACTATAATGGTATCTTCTGCGCCAACCGAAACGCTAACCTTGTATTGTTGCTGTCCAACGGCAGGTGATGCTGCCTGTGGTGTTGTAGGCATTGTATCAGCAGCCTTTAGCACGGAACCTGGCACTTTGCTTCTTGAATTCAAAAATGCGAGAATATCCTCCTTGCGAACACGACCATCCTTGCCGCTGCCCGAAATCTGCTCTAACTCCTGAACTGAGATCTGCTCCTGCTTTGCAATGCTCTTCACCAATGGCGAATAAAAACGAGTCGGTTGAATATCCGATGAGGCTAGCTGTTCTGGCTGTTTTGTTGTTTCAACTTTGGGTTGATCGTTTTGCACCACCTCTTCTTTAGAATCAGCTTCAACCTCGCCCCCTGTTCCTATTAATGCAATAGTTGTACCTACTGGAACCAAATCATCTTGGCGATAGAATACTTTGATTACGGTACCTTCAACAGGAGAAGGAATTTCGGAGTCTACTTTATCGGTGGCTATCTCCAGGAGGGCATCATCTTCCTCAACCTTATCGCCCTCCTTTACAAACCATCGCGTAATGGTAGCCTGCTCAACGCTTTCACCCATCTTGGGCATTTTTAGCTCAAACTGTGACATTTTATAATTGTTTATTAGGCTAATATTTTCAAAACAACCTATTAACAGCTCTATAGCTGATTTGTTTAGACTGAATATAGACAAAACGACTTGAATAAATGAGATGGCTTATAAAAAGAAAAAAGCGATACCAATGAGATATCGCTCCTAATAATTGTGAACTTTTAATACCATTTCTTCACATGAAAATCCTTTAATTGGATCGTACCAATACCATTGGTATTTATTTTCGACTTCTATTATTTACGTAAGATTGTATTTGAAGATGACTTGTGGTCGTAGGTTTTATCATGCAGCTGTCACCAACAACGATTAATCCTTCGATGCTTCATAGTGCAATACATTAACGCGCTCTAGCGTAATGAGAGCACCAAATCTTGACTTTGGCATGAACTTTTGCATGGATTCCAAGAAACCTTTGATTTTAACCTCCTCGTCCACCAACTCCACCACCACTGGCAGGTCGTTGGAAAGGGTGAGTAACTTTTCGGTGTGTACCACCGAGTTGGCGCCATACCCCATAATGCCCCGCAAAACAGTGGCACCTGCAATACCATATCGTTTTGCTGCATATACAATTACCTCATAAAGAGGGGTACCATTAACCTTATCGAGTTCACCAATAAAAATGCGAAGCAGAAAAGATTCACCAGATAGTTCCATTGCCTTGTATTTTATAATTAAAGTAGTCGAGAGAACCAAAAGCCCATAAAAACAAAAAGTAAACCAAGTACAACTGATCCTACTGCATAAAGAGCAAAGAATAACCACTGCCCATCTCGAATTAAGGAAAGACTCTCGAGCGAAAAGGTTGAAAAGGTTGTAAAGCCGCCACAAAAGCCAGTGGCAAAAAAGAGGCGTGCTTCAGGGGATAGAATGTTTCCCCGTTCGCCTAAGCCAAAGAGAAAACCAATTATCAGGGAGCCAACAATATTGACAAAAAGAGTACCGAAAGGAAAACTTAAGAAAAACAACTTTTGCACTGACGACGAGGCCAAATAACGCGATACGCTTCCAGCAAACCCTCCAAATCCTACAAGGAGAATAATTCTAAGCATGAAGTTGAGATGAATTTGAACTTTTAAAAGTTCAAAATTAGCAAACTATATTAATACTTTATCAACGAATCGCGAGTTCATAAGCCGAGCTACTCCCATGTAAGATGGCAAAAAACTTAGCCTATCACCAACTTTGTACTGGGCATGAACCTTACCCACCTTTGCTACCCCAAGGTCGAAAACAGTCATGTCTGAGGTGGTCCCTACAAATTTTACATTTTTATCCACTATTGCTAAATCGGACGCTTCAACATCAATTAATCCAAAATCGGTAATAGCACGGTAGGTTAGCTCTTGTTCTTCATTGGAACGATCAACAAAATGACCAATGTTGCCCTCGGTCAGCTCATCATCGGGAAAATTCTTTTTCGAAGCCAGCTCTATGATATTTGCCTTGAACTCAAATACTTTGGTTGAAAGTGTCGAGAATTTTTTGCCATTCCATGGGCTGGTTCCCATAAAAGCGGATTCACCAATACGCAAATGGTTAATATTTCTGGGCATTGATGTCTTTCCAACTAAAGGTAACACAATGGAGCTTCCACCAGAGATGAGCGGAATCTGCTTGCTAAATTTGGCCTCCAGCAGCTGCTTATAAAGCGAAAGATGCAGCAGCTTGTCGTAGGTGGGCTGTACACCATACATGCAACCTAGGTTCGTTCCTAGACCAATAACCTCAATATACTGAAGTTCGAAAACCTTAGAGTAGAAATCAACCACCCTTTCCCGCAAAACGCCTTCACGCAGCTCTCCTAACTCAAGCATTATTATAATTTGATGAACCTTCCCTGCGGCGGCGGCAGCCTTGTTGAGCGCCTCAATGGTGTGGAATGAGGTATTTAGCGAAATATCGGCATAGGCAATTACCGACTTTACCGTGTCCATGGCGGGTGGCTTAATGTACATCGTTTTTATCGATGGGTTTATTTGCTTCACCCGTCGCAAGCCAGAAATCCGGGAGTCGGCTACGCTATGTAGCTTCTTGGCAATTGAATGCTGAAGTATTACCTCCAATGCCGGTTCGTAACCCGAAAGAATTTTGGTTACCAAAGTCCATGAAAAATTGTGCTTCTCGAGAAAACTTTGAATTTTTTCAAGGTTAGAAATTATGCGGTCCGTATGGACAATAAGTTGAGCCATATCAGTAGTATGTTATCGATTCAACCTCATCTCTGCATATTTAGATGTAAAACCAAGGCGCTCGTAAAGTTTCTTTGCAGGATTATCGTATTCAACGTGGAGTGCAATATTTCCTTCACACTCAGCCACAGAATGGTCGATAAGCTGACGACCAATTCCTTTTCCTCGATGGCTGGCATCAACGGCCACGTATACCAATATATTCTGAGGAATAAACTCCTCCATCCCTGTATGGTTCATTATTAGACAACCCACCATCTCATTGTTGAGGTAAGCTATCATACAAAAACCACCCTTGCCAGACTCAGTGGAGAAGGCATAATCGATACATTTTTGAATTGCCTGGGGAGCATCGCCAAATTTGTCCAGATGGAGGTGTAAAAAATCGACAAATTGAATTCGGCTTACAGCAGTAAAATCTTTCTCGCTGTTAATTTTTTGAAAAGTTAACATGGCGTTATATTTAGTTAAAAGAATTTGTTCGTTGGTAACTTCATTGATAGGTTACCGGTAGGAATTTTCTGAACTGTTGCAAATATACAAACAAATGGGTAAAGGAAAAAATACAACAGCAAGAATATCAATATATTATTCTTTAACAACTAAATGAGTGACCATGTTCACTGCATTGCTACATTAACTTTTCGCTTTTTGCCACAAAGATAGAAACCATTGCATCGCCAGTTACATTCACGACTGTGCGAAGCATATCCAACGGTCGGTCTACTGCTAAAATAAGCGCCAACCCTTCAACAGGAATTCCAACCGAATTAAGCACTATTAGCAGCATAATGATGCCGGCACCCGGCACTCCTGCCGCACCAATGGAGGCCATTGTGGCCGTAAACACAATGGTTAGCTGTTGAACAAAGCTGAGATGCAAGCCAAATACCTGAGCAATAAACACCGCAGCAACTGCCTGATAAAGGCTGGTTCCATCCATGTTAATAGTGGCTCCCACTGGCAGCACAAAGCTGCTAACCTGCTCTGGAACCTTAAGCTCTCGCTCAACCTGCTCCATGGTAACTGGAAGCGTTGCGGCGCTCGATGAGGAGGAAAACGCTACCAGTTGCGCAGGAAAAATGCCCTTGAGAAAGGTGAAAGGGTGCATTTTTCCAAAGAGACGGACCAACAAAGGATAAACCACTAGGAGAATAAAGAGCAAGCCCATCACTACAGTTAGTGCATAAAGCCCGAGGGAGATGAAAAAACCACCCGAACCAGAAAGACCCTCACCGGCAAAATCAACAATCAACGAGGCGAGTAATGCAAATACACCAATTGGTGCAAAGAGCATTATTAAGTCAATTATCTTAAGGATTACTTCGTTTAGTCCATCGAAGAACTTTACCACTATCTCCGCATTTGTACCTTTCGATAGTGCCATTGCAACGCCAAAAAGTGCCGCAAAGAGAATTACCTGCAGCATATTTTTATTGTCGGAGGCTGCATTAACCACATTCTCTGGCACCATATCTACAATGACCGACAGGGGCGACTTTTTCTTAACATCCGTTGCCTGCGCTGACTTTTCATTAACTATTCCGGAGTATTTTTCCAGCAACTCTGCGCGTTTCTCCTGTGGAAAAACATTTCCGGGCTTTATAATATTTACAAAAGCAAGTCCGATAGTAACGGCCAATATGGTAGTTGCCAGATATATGGCGATTGTTTTCAGCCCAATGCGTGATAACCTAGTGATATCGGAAAGACCTGATATTCCCTTTACCAATGAAACAAAGATCAACGGTATGGCTATTAACTTTAAGAGATTGAGAAATATTACCCCAAACGGCTTAACCCAATCGGCGGTAAACTGAGATGCACCAATCCATACCGCAATTAGGCCCCAAATAAGCCCAAGGACCATTCCAATTAAAATCTTTGCGTAAAGCGGAAACGGTTTTCTTTTCATACAAGACCAATATCCTGCAAAATAGTGAAAAAAGAAAGGCTGCCCATCGGACAGCCTTTGAAAAATAGAAAAAATGCTTTATTAATTGCAACCGCAGCCACAACCACAGCTTCCAGCATTATCGTCAACGCCACAGGCACCACCACCGCAGTCATCATCATCGCCGCAACCGCAGGAGGAGTGTGAGTGTGAGTGTGAATGAACGTGACCATGCTCCATCTCTTCGGCAGTAGCCTCGCGCACATCAACAATTTCGCCCTTAAAGGAGAGACCTTTACCGGCAAGTGGATGGTTGAAGTCCATTGATACGTTTTCATCATCTACCTTGATCACGGTGCCCTCTAGGTGGTTGCCTTCAGCATCAACCATGGGAACTACGTTTCCGGGAAAGATGAACTCATTATCGAACTCTCCTTCAACCATGAATGCAGTTTTTGGCAGCTCCACAACATAGTCGTCACGCCTTTCACCGTATGCCTCATCGCTTGTTATGGAAAAACTAAAGTTGTCACCAGCTAACATGTTGCTAATGCTCTCTTCGAATTTTGGAAGTAGGTAACCATGACCAAAAATGAAGGTCATAGGATTGGTATTATCAACGGTCTGGATAATCTCACCGTCAACTGTCAACTCGTAGGTAAGAGCAACTACCCTGTCTTTTGCAATATTCATCAGCTTATAT
>DATKTT010000123.1:0-36849 GCA_035530955.1 Williamwhitmania sp.
TCAACCAGACCAACATTCAACATCTTCCTCACTTGGTTTTCAAAAAACTTACGCGTTTGAATACTTAAGCCATCCAACTCGGTGCGAAGCAACCCTCGGCTTGTTCTGAGCCGCGTTAGCAATAGCTCATTATACTTCTCTGCTTCACTAAGATATTCAATCTCAAAGGCTAGGCGCCCAGAAGAAATACCATCAAGGTATTGTTTATTATTGGCCGCATTCCACTGGCGGCTTTCGCTGTTATAGGAGTGGGCAGCGGGACCAAGCCCTAAATAGTGGGCACCATACCAATAGGAAGAATTGTGTCGAGACTCATATCCTGGTTTACAAAAATTCGACAGCTCATAGTGCTCATAACCGACGCTTCTAAGCCTTGTGGTTAATTGCTGGTAATGACGAATGCTTTCCTCGTCATTAGCCGGAACAAAGTTGCCCTGCTGCTGCCTTTTAAAAAACAGGGAGCCAGGCTCTACCATCAATTGATAGGCAGAAATGTGCTCTGCCGAAAGCTCTATTGCCATCTCAACATTTCTTTCCCATTGCTCTAATTCCAAACCCGGAAAGCCATAAATTAAATCGATAGAAATATTGTTAAATCCCGCATTTCGAGCAGCATTAAATGCGTCTATAGCCTGTGCGGCCGAATGATGACGCCCAAAATAGCGGAGATGATCATCGTAAAACGATTGAATACCAATACTCAATCGATTTACTCCAACAAGGTAAAGCTCTTGCAAAAAAGTAGCCGACAGATCTTCCGGGTTGGCCTCTAGTGTAACCTCCACATTATCGTTTATGCTAAAGTGGCACTTTATCCTATCCAATATCTGGCCAACATCGCCAGCGGTAAGCACCGATGGAGTTCCACCCCCAAAGTAAATGGTATCAACAACCTTTTCGGCGAGGTAGTCCTTACGCAGATCTATTTCGTTACAAAGTGAAGCAACCATCAAATCTTTTTGTGTGAGGGAGGCAACGGAGTAAAAGTCACAGTATAGACACTTGTGCCGGCAAAAGGGGATGTGAAGGTAAATTCCAGCCATCAGGAATAAGGTTATTCAAAAAGTTCATATATTGACCTCAAACAGATTGTTGAAATTATGATAAAATATTTCTGGAAATCAATTGTTTGGGGGCTATTTATTCTCATTATATGCGGCATTCCCGGTGATGAATTAAGCAAATTTAAAATTGTCACCGTGCCATACCTCGATAAGGTTGTACACCTCACCCTCTACTATATTTTCACCATATTTCTCTATTCTGCTTTTAACCACAGAAATGATGAACTGAAGAAAAATGCCAAGCCTTTTCTCTACGGCTCCCTCATCGCCCTTTTTTATGGCATTGCAATTGAGCTCCTTCAGCTTTACGTTTTTTCACATCGGTCTTTTGAATTGCTAGATATTGCAGCCAATGCGTTAGGCGTTTTTGCCGCACTCGTAAGTTACGCTGCCATTCATCGACTGACAGAAGAGGTGTTATAGCTTCACTTTAATCGGTATTTTTTCAATGCGCTTTTGATGTCTACCTCCTTCAAACTCGGTGCTTAAAAAAATGTCTACAATCTTTTTGGCCAAGTCAAGAGATATAAATCGAGCAGGAAGAGAACATACATTTGCATTATTGTGCAGCCGAGCAAGGCGCGAAATCTCCTCTGTCCAGCAAAGCGCAGCCCGTATTTGCTGATGCTTATTCATGGTCATGTTAATACCATTCCCGCTACCACAAAGGGAAATACCCACATTGACAACTTGTTGCTCAACAGCCACAGCCAACGGGTGAGCAAAATCAGGGTAGTCAACGCTCTGCTCGGAGTTGGTCCCAAAATCGACTACCTTAAATCCGCGTTGTTCCAAATGCGCCAAAATTGCCACCTTCATTTCATAGCCAGCATGGTCGCAGGCTATACCCACCACAATTTTTTCCATATCTCCAGTTATAAGTTTTCTAAACCTTACGGAATTGCAAAATTAGCAATCCCTCAATTATTTTCATCACCGTAAAACACTTAATAAACCTGAAAATTGCTGTTGATAAATTGTTGACGATTTGATCAGAAAAAGCGTCCTTGGGCTATTGACTTCTTGCTAATTATTTCGTAAGCATTGCTAATACACAAAAGTCAAGGCTTTTTTATCAGTATTTTCCATGGAAGAATTAACACTCAATTAACATCAAAATAGGCTTGTGGTAACATTGTTTTTATGAACACCCTACCTTATGAACAGTTGTTAAGAACATTTGTAACCTCCTTTAATCTAATAACCTTTGACTACTGATAGTTGTTAATACTATGTTTTTTGATTTTTAATAATCATTTTTGCAACGGCGGAGTTTCTTTTTTACTAACCAAGCTAACCGACTAACATTACCATCATTTTTAAATTCTTTTAAAGAAAAACAAATAATATTATAAGGATGAAATTGTTGAAAAACGGTTTTATAGATGTTCCGGTGGATCCAAATATTGATCTCTCTAGCGAAATATCCAAATTATGTAGAGAGAAGAATGCTATTATTTTGGCTCACTACTATCAGCTGCCTGAAATTCAAGATGTAGCGCATTTTGTTGGTGATTCATTGGCTCTTTCTCAAAAGGCAGCCTCAAATGATGCTGATATTATTCTTTTTGCTGGTGTTCATTTCATGGCAGAAACAGCAAAAATTCTTTCACCAACAAAGAAAGTATTGATTCCCGATCTTAACGCTGGATGTTCTTTAGCGGATTCAGCCCCGATTGACAAGTTTAAAATTTTTTTGAAAGAATACCCTGGACATACCGTAATTTCTTATGTTAATACTACCGCAGAAATTAAAGCAGTTAGCGATATCATATGTACCTCAAGTAATGCTGTTGAAATTGTAAATAGTCTTCCGAAAAATGCCAAAATTATTTTTGGACCTGATAGAAATCTTGGAAATTATATACAAGGCATTACTGGAAGAAAAATGGTTATTTGGGATGGAGCGTGTCATGTTCATGAAGAGTTCTCTGTTGAAAGAATTTTTGAGTTAAAGAGGGAGCATCCCAGTGCAAAACTAATTGCACATCCTGAATGTAAAAAGCCAATACTTGTTATGGCCGATTTTATTGGTAGTACAGCTGCTCTATTGAAATATACTACCATCGATAACAGTAAAGAGTATATTGTAGCAACCGAATCAGGCATTATTCATCAGATGAAGAAATCCAACAAGAATAAGATTTTTTTACCAGCACCTCCTACTGATGCAGCTTGTGGATGCAACGATTGCATTTTTATGAAGCTCATAACATTAAAAAAGATTTATCTTTCTCTATTATACGAACAGCCTGAGATCATTATGGATAAATATCTAATGGATAAAGCACGGAGACCAATTGTAAGGATGCTTGATATATCTTCAAAATTGGGGCTATTGTGATAAATGCTTTATATTTTTGTGCTGTATTGACTTTATTTATGCCACTCTATGAAATCTAAACTTCCACTGAAGAATCATTTTTGGAAGGTGAAAATTAGTTTTTATTTATTTTTTCTTTTTACTACCTTTTATTCATTTGGACAAGGTGGCACTAGGGAATTTAAAAAGTTTTACTACCCTAATGGTGTGCTTAGCAGTGAAGGTTTTTTCAAAAATGGTAAACCAGATGGCTTTTGGAAAACTTATTACGTTAATGGAGTGATCAAATCGGAGGGGTTATGGCGCAATGCTCTGCTTGATAGCACATGGAAATTTTACGATAATCTTGGTAATGCACAGAGTATTATTAACTACTACTTAGGAAAAAAGAGTGGATACTACTTAACCTACAAAATGGTTAATGGCGGGGGTAATAATAAACCTGTGTTGATTAGTAAAGAGTTATATGTAAATGATAAACATGAGGATTACGGTTTTTACTATTATGCTAGTGGTTTTATTGATAGAGTAACTCACTATGTAAATGGAAAAAAGGATGGGGTTGAAAAGGAGTTTGGTAAGGATAGTTGCATAACAACTTTGAGAGAATATAATAATGGACGATTACTATATTATGAAGAAATTAATAGAAAGGATTCATCTGGAATACCATATGGTGTTTGGAAGACTTTTTTCGAAAATGGGCGTATTAAGGATGAAAAGATCTATGTTAATGGTCGCTTGAATGGATATGTGAAAGCATATAATCAAAAGGGTGCTTTGGTAAGTGCAATACTGTTTCGCAACGATTCCATTGTTAGAGATTCTATTTCTAATGATGAGTTGATTTTGAAGGAATTAGTTGATTCTGTAAAGGGTGTTACTGAAAGAGGCACCTTTTTAGGTAAAATTCGAGTAGGAAATCATTTTTATTTATCAAATGGAAAGTTGGATTCTTGTTTAGTTTATAGTTCGTTTGGATTGCTACAATCCACTGGTCCAGTTGATACGGACGGATATAAACGAGGGAATTGGCTAGAATTCTATGAAGGAACACGTCTTGTTAAGGCTAGAGGAGCATATTTTTTATCACAAAAGATTGGTAACTGGAAATATTTTTATCGTGATGGAAGGGTAGAACAAAGTGGTACCTTTGTTAAAGGTAAAATATCTGGCAGTTGGGAATGGTTCAATACTGATGGGTCGTTAAGAAAGTTTGAGGAGTATTATAACGGATTGAGAGATGGCCTTTACTACGAGCTAGATGAAAAGAGCGACACGCTTGTTGTTGGAACCTATATTTCTGGTTTAAAAGATGGAAATTGGAAAATTATTCAGGGTGATTTGCTAGAAACTGGTCGCTTTGTTAGCGATGCTAAAGATGGTGAATGGAAGTATTTTTATGCTAATAGAAAAATTTGTTTCAGAGGTTCCTACAACCAAGGTATTGCTGATGGACGACATCAATTTTTCTATCCAAATGGTATTTTGCAGGAAGAACAGTTCTATTCTGGTGGGTATCCTGTAGGTTTGTGGAGAAAGTATTCAGAAGATGGTTTTGTGATAATCACTATTCAGTATAAAGCAGGTGATATTTTCAAAATTAACGGGTTTAGGGTTGAGGATTAGCTATGAAGAAGCAAGGTGATGACAGAGTATTTGGTGAGTTTGCCGATTCTGATGGCGATATTGAGAAAAGAATCAGGCCCATTGAATTTGCCGATTTTGATGGTCAAAAGGCTGTTGTTGAGAATTTAAAGATTTTTGTTCAAGCAGCAAAGCAGAGAGGTGAGGCACTCGACCATGTGTTACTACATGGTCCTCCCGGTTTAGGTAAAACAACGCTTGCTCATATTATTGCAAGGGAAATGGGAAGTAATTTAAAAATAACTTCTGGTCCTGTGCTAGATAAGGCAGGTGATTTAGCTGGACTTCTTACCAATCTGGATTTTGGCGATATTCTTTTTATTGATGAAATACATCGATTAAGTCCTGTTGTGGAAGAGTATTTATACTCTGCCATGGAAGATTACAGCATCGATATCATGCTGGATAAAGGACCTAGTGCTCGTAGCATTCAGCTTACACTTAATCCTTTTACTCTTGTTGGTGCTACAACACGAAGTGGATTACTTACAAGTCCACTACGAGCAAGATTTGGCATAAAGTCTCATCTTGAGTACTATGATCATACAGTTCTTAAGGGAATTATAAATCGCTCAGCAAATATTTTGAGCATACAAATTGAAGATCAAGCATCTACAGAAATTGCTCTTCGTAGTAGAGGAACACCTAGAATTTCCAACGCTCTTTTAAGGCGTGTTCGCGATTTTGCTCAGGTTAAAGGCAATGGGAAAATCGATATAGAAATTACGCGTATTGCCCTTGATGCTCTTAACATTGACAAACGTGGTTTGGATGAAATGGACAACCGCATCTTACAAACAATTATCGGCAAATTTAGTGGAGGACCCGTTGGGTTAAACACTATCTCTACTGCTGTTGGTGAAGATGCCGGAACAATTGAGGAGGTTTATGAGCCTTTTCTGATAAAGGAAGGATTCTTGATGAGAACTCCGAGAGGGAGGGAGGTAACCAAACTTGCCTATGACCATTTAGGAATTACCTATCTTAGTCAACCGGATTTATTTACCTAAATATCATTAGCTATTTTCTTGAGGGCGCTAATGTTTTTCAACTTTATTTTTTTGTTTGATAGTTCAATTAAGCTATCAGACTTAAATTCTGAAAGTAATCTAATTACGGATTCTGTTGCCGTTCCTACAATGTTAGCGAGGTCTTCTCTGGTAAGAATTATTTGTAGAAATGATTCTTGATCTTCACCGAAGTTATTTCTGAGCATTAGTAACACCTCTGCCAACCTTTCTCTAACTGTTTTTTGGGCAATGTCCTTGATATACATATTTGCCTGATTTAACTCCTTGCATGTAAGTTGCATTAAATCAAGAGAAAAAGCGGAATTACTTTTAACTAGGCTTAATAGTACGTCGGTTGGTAAGTAGCATAGTAGTGCATCGTCAATTACTTGGGCCGTGGTGCAGGCAGGTTCATTGCTTAGAATGGAGCGATAACCAATGATGTCGCCCTTTTGTGCAAAGGCAATAATTTGTTCTTTGCCTTCTATGCCAGTCTTATATATTTTTAAAATACCGCTATTTACACAGTAGCATCCGGTGATTCTATTTCCTTCATGGTAAATGATATCTCCTTTTAGGTAGGAATTACAGTTTTTTTCCCGATTGAGAAACTCGCGTTCCTCTTTATTGAGATTTTTGAATATGTTAATTTCTGAAACACTACACCCAGGGCAATTCGGTAATTCTTTCCAAGGCTTTTTCATTGCTGTAATGTTGTAATTGTGCCGAAAGATAGTGCAAAAATGAGAATAATAAAACTGAAATTAAAAACAATAAAAAAGCCAAGAATTCTTGGCTTTTTTACTAATATGACTGTGAAAATTGACGTAAAAAGCGTAAATCGTTTTCAAAGTATAAGCGCAGGTCTTTTATTTGATACTTAAGCATGGCTATTCGCTCAATGCCCATTCCAAATGCAAAACCTGAATAGCGATTAGAATCAATTCCACAATTTTCGAGAACGTTAGGATCAACCATTCCGCATCCTAATACTTCAAGCCAGCCGGTATATTTACATACATTGCAACCAGCTCCATTACAAATTTTACAGCTTACATCCATTTCTGCTGACGGTTCAGTAAAAGGAAAATAGGACGGTCTTAACCTTATCTCCGTATTTTCGCCAAACATCTCTCTTGCAAAACTGAGCAAGGTCTGCTTTAGGTCAGTGAACGATACGTTCTCATCAATATAAAGGCCTTCAACCTGGTGAAAAATACAATGTGCCCTTGCCGAGATAGCTTCGTTACGAAACACTCTCCCTGGCATGATTGCTCTAATTGGAGGCTTTTGATTCTGCATTACTCTTACCTGGACAGAAGAAGTATGTGTGCGTAGTAAGATGTCAGGATTCTTTGCAATGAAAAAAGTATCCTGCATATCTCTGGCTGGGTGCTCCGGTGGGAAATTGAGTGCTGAGAATACATGCCAATCGTCTTCAATTTCTGGTCCTTCTTCGACAATAAACCCAAGCTTTGAAAAAATGCTAGTGATTTCCCTTTTCACTAATGAAATAGGATGTCGAGTACCAAGCGTAACCATTTCAGAAGGTCGTGTTTTATCCTCCTTAGTAACATCAACATCCTTGTCTTCAAGCTGTTCTTTGAGTGCTAATATTTTATTTATAGCACTGTTCTTAAGGCTATTTAGCCGTTGACCAAATTCTTTTTTTTGTTCTGGAATAACATTTTTGAACTCTTCAAAAAGTTGGGTAATCTCACCCTTTTTACCTAATAGTTTGATTCTCCATTCCTCCAGCGACTTTTCAACTTCGCAATTGAAATGCTCAATCTCCTCCTCTAGTTTTTTTATTTTCTCAAGCATCTTACAATATTTTCATTGTCAAAATTACAACATCTTTTTTAGGTCTGTCATTTTGGTCAGTTTCTACGGCCGCAATTTTGTCAATTACATCAAGGCCTTCTATGACCTGTCCAAATACAGTGTAATTACCATCTAAGTGTGGAACCCCGCCTTCCTTCATATAAACCTGTCTTCGTTCTTCAGGAATGGAAAAAGTATTTTTTGGCATCAGAACATTTTCGACGCTGTCCTTTACCGTATCCATTATCTTCTGAAATTTTTGAGGTGAATAATTTTCGCCTAGTTTATCAAGTTTTTGTCTTAAAATTGTTGAAAACATTGAAGTTTTCCTCACATTGTTGATCTTAATAACCAAGTTGTCAAGTTCTTGTGATGTATAGGTTTTACCTTGTACGATATAGAATTGAGAACCCGATGATTTTTTTTCTGGATTAACATCATCTGAGTTTCGAGCTGCTGCCAAGGCTCCTTTTCTGTGAAAGTGGTTAGGCCGTATCTCTGCATCAATTTCGTACCCAGGGCCACCGTTGCCTAGAACTTTATCTGGTGCTGCGTTTTTTGAGTCAGGATCACCTCCTTGAGGCATGAACTTCTGCATTATTCTATGGAATAGTGATCTAAAAAAGTGGTCGTCTACCACCAATTTACCATGATCTTCATTACCCAGAACCTTATCCATTACTGCATTTTTAGAATCAGGATCACCACCTTGAATCATAAAGTTTTGAATTACTCTGTGGAATAGTAATCCATCATAGTAGCCCTCTTTCACTAACTTAATAAAGTTTGCCTTATGCTTTGGTGTGTCATCGTATAGTTCAACGATCATGTTCCCAGCTGTCGTCTTTATTAGAACCTTTGTTGGTCCTGTGTTACGAGCGCAGCTGATCGTTAGGAACAGCGCAGAGATTATAATAATTGTCTTTGACAAAAAAAGCTTTTTCATTGGGTTATTGTTTGGATAAGCTAATGTAACTTTGTAATGCAAAAGTAGATGAAAATGAAAATTGTAAGCAAAGTAAACAGTTTTTTTTTGGTGTTAGTTATAATCATGCTAAGAATTGATCTACTCTTTGGCCAATCTGTAGGTCTCGTGCTTAGTGGTGGTGGGGCTAAAGGGCTTGCCCACATCGGTGTAATTAAAGCGCTTGAAGAAAATGGTATCCCCATCGATTATATTACTGGTACCTCGATGGGGGCTATAATTGGTGGATTATATGCAATAGGATACTCACCCCACGAAATGGATTCCCTCTTTCGAACAGAAGATTTTAAAAACTGGTCTAGGGGTGTTATTGATGAAAATTTCACATACTATTTCAAGCGAGGATTACAGAATAGCGGGCAGTTCTCAATTAAGATCAGCTTTAAGGATAGTGTTCCACGTCCTAAACTGCCTACGAATATAATTCCTACTCATCAAATGGACTTGGCATTCCTAAAAATATTTGCTGGTGCTTCTGCTTCTTGCGACTACAATTTCAACAATCTTTTTGTCCCTTTTCGTTGCGTTGCCTCTGATGTATATCATAATAAGCAATTTATTTGTTCCTCTGGTGACCTTGGCTCTTCAATAAGGGCAAGCATGACTTTTCCCTTTTACTACAAACCAATTACCATCGATTCAGTATTGCTTTTTGATGGAGGTATTTACAACAATTTTCCTTGGGATATTATGGAGAAAGATTTTCATCCGGATATCATAATTGGTAGTCAGGTCAGCCACAATTCGCCACGTCCTGATGAAGATAATATCTTAGCTCAGGTTGAGAATATGATTATGGGGAAGACAAATTATAAGCTTCCAAAGGATAAGGGATTGGTAATTGAAACTTCTTTTAATGATGTTGGATTATTGGACTTTGATAAGATTGACGAGATTGAAAAGGCCGGATATGATCAGACTATTAAATTTATCGATTCCATAAAAACTAGAGTTCATCGAAGAAATAACCTTAAGGAACTGGCTGCAAAACGAGCTGCTTTTCAGGATAAATTTCCAAAATTAACTTTTAACAAGGTGGTACTTACTGGTTTAAAGGGTAGTCAGGAGAATTATTTTTATCGTTCTTTTCATAGGAATAACCATAAAACGTTTAACATGAATGATTTAGAACGTGAGTATTTCAAACTGTTAAGCGATAAAAGTGTTGTTTCCATTTATCCTCTTGCACACTATGATTCTACAGCCAAAGCCTTTGACCTTAATTTGAAAATTCAAACTGATAATTTTTTAGATCTCTCTTTTGGTGGGAATATTTCTTCCAGCTCAATGAATCAAGGTTTCCTTGGAGCAGAATATCGATTCTTTCGACATAGTGCAACTAGTTTATATATGAATGTTGGATTTGGACGGCTTTACAGTTCTCTTCTTCTTGGTGTAAAGCGAGATTTCCCTTGGAAAATACCTGTATACTACGATCTCAATTTGTGTTTAAATCGTTTCGACTACTATAATAGCTCGATTGATCCTTTTTTTGAAGATGTTAAGCCAAGTTATTTGATTCAGACTGAATCATATGGTTCATTTTCTGTTGGTTTCGCACTTGGCACTCAGTTTCTTTTAAAACTTAATTCAAATGGCGGGATAGAGCGCTCGCAATACTACCAAACTACCAACTTTTTAAAAAGCGATATACCTGATGTAACTGATTTCACCTATATAAATGTAGGCACAAGTTTCGGAATGAATAGCTTAAACTATAAGCAATATGCTGATCGTGGCATATTCCGTCAAATTTCTTTCAGCTATATAAATGGGTATGAAAATTATTCTCCGGGTACTACTAGTCCGCCATCAAACACCAATGCAATTATAAATCATGATTGGTATGAGCTACGGTTTCTCAATGAATCATACCATAAAATATATAGGGGGTTTAGAATGGGTGTTATTATTGATGGGGTATATTCGAGCAAGCGTTTTTTTGAAAATTACACTTCTACCTTAATTTCCAGTACAGGATTTACACCAAATCCACATTCGAAAACTCTTTTTCTGCCAAATTATCATGCTAATAGTTACATAGCTGCTGGAGTAATCCCAATTTTAAAGCTGAGTAATAACTTGCAACTTCGTTTGGAGGGCTATTTTTTTCAACCTTATAAGAGTTTTCTTCGAAATGATGTGACTTATTCTACATACTATTCTCCAAAATGGCCAAAATTTATTCTCATGGGGGCAGCTGGTATGGTTTATCAAACTACTTTTGGGCCCGCAAGTATTTTCCTTAATTATTACGATAAGGAAAATAAGAATCTCTATATAACCTTTAACTTTGGCTTCATTTTGTTCAACAACCGTGGAATCCAATAAGAACCTATTTAGAACACTCTTTGGCCACGCTGCTATATATGGAATTAGTAGTGTTGGTGGTCGTTTCATAAATTATCTTTTGGTTCCGTACCATACTAGAATATTTGGTCCAGCTACTTACGGTATTATCACTGATTTTTATGCCTTAACTGCGGTTCTTCAAATACTCTTGACACTTGGCTTAGAAACAGGTTTTTTTCGGTTTGCCTCAAAAGACCGAAGTCATGCGGAAGTTTTTAGCAACTCCTTTTTAATACTTTTTTCCAACGGCCTACTCTTTTTACTTTTCTCCTCTATTTTCCTTCATCCAATAGCTGGATTTCTAGGTTACTCCTCTAACCCCGAATATGTTTTTCTTTTCGTTTTAATTCTCTTCTTTGATACCATCGTTGCTATTCCATTTTCAAAATTGCGACTTGATGGCAAAGCACTTGAATTTGTTTTGGTCAAAAGCGGTAATATATTAATTAACGTTGCTTTAAATTTTGTTTTTCTTTCGAATACCTATTTTATTACTCAACTCCACAAAATTCCTGCTTTTGAAAATTCAGGCTTAGTTGTTCTTGTTTTTATTGCAAATCTTATCGCCAGCCTTGCTACGCTCGCTTATTTTTACAGGGAATTTTTACGGATAAAGATTAATTTTAACTATAAATTAATTAAGGAAATTATCACATATTCGCTTCCGCTCATGATCGGAGGTCTTGCCGGTATCGTTAATGATATGGCTGATCGTTTCTTTATTAAGTATATGATTCCTCCAGAGCAGCACCCAATGTATCAGCTAGGTATTTATGGTGGGATCCTTAAAATTTCAATACTTCTTAACTTATTTATTCAGGTATATCGGTTTGCTGCTGAACCACTTTTCTTCACGACCTCAGAGTCTAAGGGATCTAGGAAGTTCTACGCTGATTCTGCTAAATATTTCTTTTTTGTTAGCTTGCTTATTTTCCTATTTATTTCCTTTTATATTTCATATTTTGAAAAGATCTTAGGTGGAAATTACCGATCGGGAATTGGAATCGTTCCCATACTTCTGTTATCTTATGTGTTTTTCGGGTTTTACTTCAATCTTTCCGTTTGGTTCAAGCTTACCGATAGGACTCGTTTTGCGGTTATATTTACAGTTTTTGGGTTATTCGTGAATATTTTAATTAACTATTTTACGGTCCCTATTTATGGTTTTTACGGTAGTGCATGGGCTCGGCTAGTTAGCTACTTTGTGATGGTTGTATTATCTTATATTGTAGGTCAAAGAATATTCCCTGTTCCTTACGACCTTAAACGAATATTTGAATATTTTGCATTAAGTATTGCACTCTTTTTTCTTAGTAGGTTAATGCCAGAAACCACCAACATACTTTTTACCCTAATCCGGTTTTTAATGCTTTGCTTCTTCTTACTATATTTTTTGTTTCGGGAAGTTGCCGTTCGTAATAAGTTGAAATCTATTCTATTGAGTTATGGAAATAAAGATCATTAACCATAGCGGTTTTAATTTACCTTCCTATGCAACTGAAGGAAGTTCTGGCTTAGATATACAAGCTAAGCTTGATAATTCATTTGTCTTAAAATCGCTTGACAGAGCATTGATCCCAACAGGACTGTTCTTTGAAATTCCAGTTGGGTTTGAAGGACAAGTTAGACCAAGAAGTGGGCTTGCGGCCAAACATGGAATTACACTATTAAATACCCCAGGAACCATCGATGCTGATTATCGCGGTGAATTGAAGGTAATCTTGGTGAATCTTTCTTCAGACGAGTTTACAATTAATCCTGGTGAGAGGATTGCTCAGATAGTTTTTTCGAAGGTAGAACAAATACGATGGAATGAAGTTACTGTTGTGTCGGAAACCGATCGAGGTTCTGGTGGCTTTGGCCACACGGGAAAATAACTTTCTAAACCACTAAACGTTAATTTAAATTTCTTTAGATGAAACGGTTTATTCTTCTTTCATTATTCTTAGTTCCCAATCTCTTGCTGGCCCAAAAGTTGGTTCATGTTGAATCTAAGGCTGCAGAAGATAGCGTTAAGGCAAAATATTACTTCCATGAAGCAATTCGGAATAAATTTATGCAAAATTATGCCGTTTCCTATGAGTTGCTAAAACGATGTATTGCCTACGAGAAGGACAATTTTGACTTTTATTATGAACTTTCTATTGTTTCTTATAATCTGCATAAGGTTGATGAAGCCTTAAGCTACGCATCAAAGGCTTACTACGGCAATTCTTCAAATAAGTACTATGCCTTACAATATGCTCAAGTGCTAGCGCTTGCCGGAAAGAATCTCGAGGCAGTGTGGGTCTACCAAAAAATTGTGGATTCAAAGACTGTGGCTATTGAAGATTACCTGAACTTGGCGTTTCTATATCAAAAGGTTGGTGACTTACCAAATGCTTTAAAAACCTTAAATGTTGCCGAGGCACTTTATGGAATTCAGGATGTTATTTCAGGTTCTAAGATTGACATTTTAACGAAGCAAAAAAATTATGATGATGCCATTGTGGAGGCTAAACGATTAGTATCTACTGATAGTACCAATATTCATAATCGTTTAATGCTATACGATACTTATCTTGCTGCGGGTAAACTTCAATTGGCCAAGCAGGAGCTGAGTTATTGTTACAGTTTGGATAGCACCAATGCGCTAGTTCTTCTAAACCTAAGTAACTTTTACTTGGTTACCGGTAATCTCGAGCTCTACTTCTCTTATTTAAATCAACTTATTGCCTCCAATGGAGCTATTGAGGATATTTATCAGTTGCTTGCTAAGTTATTGACAATCCCTCAACTTGCTGGACAAAATTTGGTGCCTCTTGATGCTTCGTTACGCAGTCTTGTGGATAAGTTTGGTGAGGAACCATTAATTGCTGACCTACAATCGCAGGTAAATATTCTAAAAGGAAACTATGCTGAAGCCTTGAAGAAGTTGGATTCTGTTGTTCATTCAAAATATTCAAGCGAAATGATATGGGAACGATACCTCTCCATTGAACTTCAACTTCAGAGGCACGATTCAATTGCTGTTGTAACCGATTCATTAGTCCAAGTTTTTTCAAAAAATCCATTTATCCCGTTTATTAAGGCTGTCTCACTTTGGCAGCAAGGGAAGGCTCGGCTAGCTCTTGATATTTTGAAAAAATATGAAGCTCGACTTATTAATCGACCAGCCCTTGATCCTGATTATTATTCTACCATGGGCGATATTTACCATGAGTTGGGAAAGAAAAAATTGGGTTATAAAATGTATGATAAGGTATTGTCGATAAACCCAAATCAGCTTAGCGTGCTTAATAATTACAGCTATTTTCTGAGTGTTGATGGGAAACGGCTCGATGATGCCTTAAAGATGAGCAGAATTACCATTAATCAGGATCCAAATAACGCGACCTTTCTTGATACTTATGGCTGGATATTGTTCAAATTAAAACGATATAATGAGGCTGAATCATTTATCCGGCAAGCCATTGTTAATGGGGCTGACGATAATGCAGAGGTACTTGAGCACTATGGCGATACCAAGTTCAAGTTAGGAAATATTGCTGATGCTTTAATTTATTGGAAAATGAGTTTAAAAATCGAACCGAGTAGAAAGGGTCTAATTGAAAAGATATCAAAAAAACAATTGTAAATGAGATATTTACTTAGTTTTTTATTTTGCTTGTCTTTTTCTTTTCTACCCTTATTTGGATTTAGTCAGGGAGTTAAGGATTTGCAGAATCGTAAATCTGGAATCCTTAATGAGCTAACCCTTACCCAAGATTTGATTCGAAAGTCAGATAACGATAAGGAAGTTTCTTTAAATAAGCTTCTTTTACTTCGAAGTCAAATGGCAACACGCAAAAAATTGATTGATAACTTGAATGAAGAAATTGAGGCACTAAATGTTGATATAGTATCAGGAGAATTAAATCTTTCCTCACTAAACCAGCAGTTGAATGATCTTAAGGTAGCTTATTCTGGTTTAATTAATGCTGCTTATAAAACTAGGTATAATCAACAGAAATTACTTTTCATCTTTAGTGCCAAGGATTTTAATCAGGCATATCAACGTATGCGATATTTTAAAGAGTTCAGCGATCTTATTGAACGTAAAGGTCAGGATATTATTGAGACTTCAAAACAGATGGGCAATCAGCTGAATCTGATAAAGCAACATAGAGCGGAATTAGCCGCTGCGATTGGTTCCAAGAAAAATGAAATTGAAACCTTGAAAAGCGAGGAGCAGGGTGTGACTGCACTTATTGGTGAGCTAAAAAAGAAAAGCCAGCAGCTTCGTGAGGATCAAAAGCGCCTTACACAGGAGAGTTTAAGAATTGAAAAGGCGATTGAAGGTTTGTTGGCCGAGGAAAGAAAAAAGTCTTCCGTTGGCGGAAAGATTATTTATTCTTCTGACGCCCTTCGATTGAGTACAAAATTTGAAGATAATAGAGGAAAGTTCCCTGTGCCTATTGAAAATGGCATTATCGTTGAGGGTTTTGGTGAACATAACCATCCAGTTCTTAAAGATGTAAAAATAAAAAGTAATGGGGTGAAGATTAGTAGCTCTACTAGTAATATAGTTTTTTCTATTTATGATGGCGAGGTTAAAAAGGTTATTTCCATATTAGGTTCTAATAACGCAGTTATTGTCCGTCATGGAAAATATTTGACGGTATATCACAATTTATTACAGGTGTATGTTAAGCCTGGTGATCACATTTCATTAGGTCAAAGCATTGGAAATCTGCGCAACGGTAGTTTCCTTGAGTTCGAAATTTGGAAGGAAAATCAGCCATTAGATCCTGAACTTTGGTTGAGAAGATGATAAATTGATGTTTTTTTAAAAAAAACTCGTATTTTTAGTAACTCGTTTTTCCTTTAATTCGTTCATAAATGAGTAAAAGTTAACTTCATGGAGAAGCGGTTAATAATTTCATCTAGACTGGAAAATATTTCTATGGTTGAACGGCTCATCGATGAAATATCGGATGCGCTTCAGTTAAGTTCAGAGTTGTACGGTAAGGTTTTGATCGCTACGGTTGAGGCTGTAAATAACGGAATTGTTCATGGAAATAAACTTAAATCAGAGAAGAAGGTGGAAATCTCTGTGTTTTCTGATGGGCATATTTTAAAAATTGCGATAAGGGATCAAGGTCCCGGTTTTGATTTCCACAATGTTCCAGATCCCACGACTCCAGAGAATATTGAGAATATCCATGGTAGGGGAGTTTTTTTAATGCAACACCTTTCTGATGCAGTATCGTTTGAGCAGGAGGGTTCAACTGTTGAGTTGACATTCAATTTGTAACGTGGCTATAAAGTACTTCAATCAAGATACACCATATACACCTTCACGTAAAAGAGCACTTACAGCTTGGATTAAGCAGGTTGTAACCATTGAGGAAAAACGCTCTGGTGATATTAATTTTATTTTCTGCTCTGATGAGTACCTTCTCAACATTAACAGAGAATATTTAAAACATGATTACTTTACTGACGTAATCACGTTCGACTATTCAACTGTGAATATGCTGGTTGGTGATATTTTTATTAGCGTTGACACTGTACGCGAAAATTCGACTATTTTCCAATCTCCGTTTATTGATGAGTTAAACCGAGTGGTTATTCATGGAGTTCTTCATCTGTGTGGCTATGATGACAAAACAGATGTTGAAAAACGACACATGCGTTTTCTGGAAGATAAATACCTTACTTTATTTGAGAACAAATAGGTTTCTTACCTGTTCTGCATAATTATCTGAAATTCTTTTCGAATGAATTTTTCATATGATGTTATTGTTGTAGGAGCCGGTCATGCTGGTTGCGAAGCTGCTGCAGCTGCTGCAAGGCTTGGCAGTAAGACATTGTTAATTACAATGGACATGACCAAGACGGCACAGATGAGTTGTAATCCTGCAATTGGTGGTATTGCAAAAGGCCAAATTGTTAGGGAGATTGATGCCCTAGGTGGTTATACCGGATTAATTACAGACAAAACAAGTATCCAATTTCGGATGCTGAATAGGAGCAAAGGTCCCGCCATGTGGAGCCCAAGAGCGCAATGCGACCGGGCTCAGTTTTCCATTGAGTGGAGGAGGTCGCTTGAGAAGATTGAGAATTTATTTTTCTGGCAGGACAGCGTAATTAGTCTTATTGTTGAAAACAATGTTGTTTTGGGTGTTGTAACTGCGCTTGGACAAAATATGTATGCCAAGGCTGTAGTACTTACAAATGGAACTTTTTTGAATGGACTAATTCACGTTGGAAGCACCCATATTACTGGGGGACGCGCTGGCGAACCATCATCTTTTGGATTATCTGAATTTTTAAAAAATATTGGATTTGAGGTTGGCAGAATGAAAACCGGCACACCTATGCGCATTGATGGCCGTTCGGTTGATTATAGTAAATTAACTGAGCAGCCTGGTGATGTGCTTCCAGAGAAATTTTCTTTTAAGCAAGATGTAGAACCAGTTTCCGAACAGCTACCGTGTTACACGGTCTATACCAATATAAACGTCCATCGAATTTTAGAGTCTCGCTTCAAGGAGAGCCCTCTATTTAATGGAACTATTAAAAGCATTGGTCCTCGTTATTGCCCTAGCATCGAGGACAAGGTGCGCACATTTCACGACAAGGATCAGCATCAACTATTTTTAGAACCAGAAGGTCGCGATAATATTGAGTTTTACCTGAATGGATTTAGCAGTTCTTTACCTTTTGAGGTTCAACTTGAGGCATTGAAAAGTGTACCTGGATTTGAAAATGTTAGAGTTTTTCGACCAGGTTATGCTATTGAGTATGATTTCTTTCAACCAACACAGCTTAAGCATTCATTGGAGACGAAGTTAGTTTCTGGTTTATTTTTTGCGGGACAAATTAATGGAACTACTGGCTATGAAGAGGCTGCCGCACAGGGTATAATTGCTGGTATTAACGCTAATCGTTTTTGTAGAAATTCCGACGTATTTGTTCTTTCGCGTGACGAGGCTTACATCGGCGTTTTAATTGATGACTTGATTAGCAAAGGCGTTGATGAGCCCTATCGAATGTTTACTAGTCGGGCCGAATATCGGATATTGCTAAGGCAGGATAACGCCGATGAAAGGTTAACCCCCAGGGGATACGAAATTGGGCTCGTGGACGAAGAACGATACCTTCAGTTTGTTCTCAAGCAGAACCTAATTAAGGAGGGGACTGCTCTGATTAAGAATTCTAGCCTAAGGCCAGAGCTTGTCAACCCCATTCTTACTGTTAGGGGGGGGGCCGAAACAACTCAAGCACGCAAGGCTATTGAATTTCTTCTTCGTCCTGCTGTTACAATTGAGGATTTATCATCAATTATTGAGGAATTCACCTTGTTTAGAAATAAATGCGGTAAGCTGTACAATGAAGTTTCGCAAGCAATAGAAATACAAATTAAGTATTCTGGTTATATTGAGCGTGAGCGAATTGTTGCCGATAAGCAGAAGCGGCTCCAACACATTAAAATTAACCCTGACTTTGATTATATGTCAATGAGTTCAATCTCAACGGAAGCAAGACAGAAGCTAACTAGAATAAAGCCTGTCGACATTGGACAGGCAAGCCGTATTCCCGGCGTTTCGCCTTCAGACATTAATGTGCTTTTAGTTTACTTTGGTCGTTAGTTCCACGTGGAACATTTTAATTTATTAGGTTTAATGGTTCCACGTGGAACGTTAATTTGAGGTCATGAAAAAAAGTATTGTTGGCAATATTGTAGACGTTGCCGGTGGCAAGATTGGTTATGGAGAGGTTGTTTTTGACACGGATGGAATTGAATCCATCCTAATTTTGGGTAACGAACGGGCGGGGGTCGGTTATGTTTTGCCAGGCTTTGTTGATGCCCATGTGCATATTGAAAGTTCCATGGTATCTCCTTTCTTCTTTGGGGCTATGGCTGTGAAACATGGTACTGTTGCCGTCGTTTCTGATCCACATGAAATTGCAAATGTAATTGGCGAGGATGGCATCAATTTTATGATTGAAAATGCAAAGGCGAGCCCGCTTAAGTTTTTTTTTGGTGTACCTTCATGCGTTCCGGCTACTTTTTTTGAGACCTCTGGAGCGGAACTCGATTCGGAGGTAGTTGGACGATTGCTGAAAAGAGACGACATATATTTCTTGGCCGAGATGATGAACTATCCTGGTGTAATTTCCGGTGACGAGCGAGTTTTAGCGAAGTTGCGGTATGCGAGGGCTCTGAACAAGCCTGTGGATGGACATATTCCCGGTGTTGGTGGTGCTGATTTGGAGAGGTATGTTGCCGCGGGGATATCCACCGATCACGAGTGCTTTACCGTGGAGGAGGCAAGAGAGAAGATCGCATTGGGGATGAAAATATTGATCAGGGAGGGTAGTGCTGCTAAAAACTTTACTGCCTTACATCCGCTTATTCTTGAGCACCCTGATATGCTCATGTTTTGTACCGACGATTGCCATCCAAACGATTTTCAATACGGGCACATTAATTTAACGGTTAAACGTGCTTTGGCCTTGGGGTATGATCTCTTTACGGTTCTAAAAATTGCTTGCATCAATCCAGTTCTGCATTATAAATTACCAGTGGGCCTCTTGGCCGTTGGTGATTCTGCTGATTTTATAGTTGTTGATAATCCGAAGAATTTTAATATTACCCAAACATATATAAATGGTGCCTGTGTCTGGGATGCTGCTTTGCCATTAAAGTCAGCGGTATCTTCATCGATATCCTTACCCAATAAGTTTAATAGAGGTCCCATTGCCACTAGTGATATTGCAGTGGTTGCAAAATCTGTTAAGGTTAGAACAATCCAGATTATGGATGGTGAATTAGTGACCAAGGAGGTTCTTGGATCACCAATAGTTGAGAATAATTACTTGATATCTAATCCAACAGATGATGTTCTAAAGATTGTTGTTGTAAATCGATATCAAAATAGCCCTCCAGCTGTTGGATTTATTAGGGGTATGGGGATATCGCGGGGCGCTATTGCCACTACCATTGCGCATGACAGCCATAACATTATATGCGTTGGCGTAAAAGATGAGGATATCGTAAATGCAGTGAATACTATTGTGGATTATAAAGGTGGACTTTGCGTTTACAATGATAATGAAGCGTCCATTCTGCCTCTTCCAATTGCAGGGTTAATGTCGAACCTTTCTGTTGTTGATACTGCAGATAAATATGATAATCTTGAAGGAATTGTTCGAAAACTTGGATCAACCTTAAGCAGCCCATTTATGACCCTCTCCTTTATGGCGTTGATTGTTATTCCTGAAATAAAACTTTCGGATCGTGGTTTGTTTTCTACCAAAAACTTTAGTTTTATTAATCTTTATGCTTAATCTATGCCTGCGGATGAATTAAAGTTTGTTGTTAATTCACTTCCACACCTACCTGGTATTTATCAGTTTTTCGATAATACAGGTAAGATTATCTATATTGGTAAGGCAAAGGATTTACAGAAGCGTGTTTCATCCTACTTCAACCGTAGCAATCAAAGCGGTAAGGTTCGTGTTCTTGTAAGCAAAGTTGTGGAGATAAGACATACCCTCGTCAACTCTGAATCGGATGCCCTGTTACTCGAAAATTCTCTTATTAAGAAGTTTCAGCCTCGCTATAATATATTGCTTAAGGATGACAAAACGTACCCCTGGATAGTAGTTACAAAGGAAGATTTTCCTCGTGTTTTTATTACACGAAAGCAGGCTGTTCCCGGATGGCGGTATTTTGGACCTTATACATCCGCGTTTAACTTAAGGGGTCTGCTTGAATTATTTCGTGGGTTATATAAGATTAGAACCTGCAAGTTGCCGTTAACCGAGGCAACAATCAGTAATGGTAATTATAAGGTTTGCCTAGAATATCATTTAGGAAATTGTTTGGGTCCATGTGAGGGACGACAAGATAAAGAGGCTTATTCTGTGGCTATAAATCAAATTATATCAATACTTAAGGGTAATTCGTCTGAAGTTGTAAAGGAGATGAAGCGCTTAATGAATGTAGCTTCTTTTCAAAGGAAATTTGAGCTTGCACAGCAGTATAAGACTCGATTGGAGAACCTGTCCGATTGGCAAATAAAATCTACCGTGGTAAGTTCAACACTATCTAACCTTGATGTGTTTTTTGTTTTTCAGGAATCCGCCTATGCTATTGCAAGTTTTTTTAGGGTAGTAAAGGGAAGCGTTGTTCAATCACAAACTTTTGAACTGAAACCTAATCTTGATGAAACGCGCGAGGAGTTGCTGGCATTTTTACTTGAGGAAGTATTGCTTCGATATAAATTTCTGAGCGGGGAGATTGTAGTCCCTTTCTTGCCTGCAGAGGTAGAGATTGCAAATATAAAATTTGTTGTTCCGCAAAAGGGAGATAAGAAGCTGTTGCTCGATCTTGCTGAAAAGAACTGTAAAGAACATTATGCAACGAAGCTTAAAATGCTAGATCGTCTAGATCCTGGTCGGCGATCGGAAATTCTCTTAGAGAAGATTCAACAAAGCTTGCATTTACCGAAACCACCTCACCATATTGAGTGTTTTGATAACTCTAATCTGCAAGGTACAAATCCGGTTGCTTCCTGCGTTGTTTTCGTGGATGGCAAACCGTCAAAACGTGATTATCGACATTTTAATATTAAAACTGTAGAGGGTGCAAATGATTTTGCCTCGATGCAGGAGATTGTATATCGGAAGTATCGGCGCATGTTAGACGAGCAACAACCGCTGCCAGACTTGGTGGTAATCGATGGAGGTAAAGGACAACTTTCGGCTGCTTATGAAAGTTTGGTTATGCTCGAATTAGAAACCATAGTACCAATTCTTGGACTAGCAAAGCGTCTGGAAGAGATTTATGTCCCATTTGACCCAACCCCCTTATACCTAGATAAGAATTCTGAAACATTAAGGGTTTTGATGCAAATTCGTGATGAGGCACATCGATTTGGAATTTCTTTTCATCGGAAAAAACGCAGTGACAAGTTTCTTGCCAGTGAACTCGATGCGATTGCTGGAGTGGGGGAAAAAAGTCGACTCTTGCTTTTGAAGAAATATGGCTCCGTAGAAAAAATTAGTTCGCTTACGCTCGACGAACTTTCCAGCACTATTCAAAAGTCAATTGCCACCAAAATCCATGCTCATTTTCATAAGTAGAATTTTATCGATATTGGTATAATCTGCTATATATCAGCATGATGCAACGTTTTTGTTGTTAATATGTTCTGATAATCTCCTTAAAAACTAATGGCCCCATCTAATGGGCATGATAATAGATTCTAGTCAAGATATAACTCTTCAGTTTTCGTGCTATCTTTGCGCGATATTTGCTTTACAGCCGAAGTATGAAAATTTGCAAGCAACTGTCGGATTCAACACTCGTGCAAACACACAACCATGACTCCATTGTTCATGTTGTTTCTTCCGATAGCACCAAACCGCTAAAGCAAGCAATTCGGGTTGATTCTGGTTCAGCGATTCGGCAAGTGTATGTTAAAAAAACATGGGCCCCGAGTGAAAGCGCATTCAATGTTGACATCAGCGCAAAGGATCCTGTTGATTCGACCTTTCTTTACTCACAACATTTATCCGCGGAAGGCATTAACTCTCAGTCCATAAATTTTGTAGACTCTAGCCTTGTCACTCGATTCAAACTTTCTGTTTTTTCATCACGTCAAGATTGCTATAATTTTGGGCCATTCAGCCAAAACGTATTTGTCGAGCAAAAAGATGAGCGTAGCATCCTTGGCCCCATTAAACCACTTGAGCAAAATGGCCTCCATGATGGATGGTTTTTCTTTATAATTTTTAGTGTGGTTGTTGGTTTTGCTTCCTTTAAACTTTTCTACGGAAAATTTTTCGCCTTAATTGTTGCCGGAGCATTCAATTCACGGGAGGCTGTGCGATTTTATTCCAGTAAGATGAGTCAATATCCTCAAATAAAAATAATTACATATACAATTCTTCTGGCGGGGATAGGCCTTCTTGCATTTAATTTTTTGCATCTGTTTGATCTGAATTTTACAGCCTCAATAAGTTCTTTAGGATATTTGATAGCGGTAACTGCTGTTTATATGTTTTATAGAAATATTATTGGATCGATGATTCGTTTAATTAGCAACGAACAAGAATATTTTCAACTTCACGACTACAATCTTTTTGTTTATAATTTTATTATTACGCTAATTGTAATAATATCAGTGTTTTTGTCGATCTATTTACCGTTGAACGAGCAAGTTTTGCCAATACTTATCGGAATATCTCTTTCTTTAATTGTGCTGATATTTAGGACTATAAGATCTTTTCAACTTTTTATTCGTTACAGATTTTCTATTTTCTATTGGATTTTATACTTTTGTGCCCTTGAAGTTTTGCCTTTAGCAGGTCTTTATTTTGGCTTCAAAAGGTTAGTTATTATTGCTTAATCCTTAAATAATACGGCCTTGAAAATCAAAAAAATTTTGGTCTCACAGCCTGAGCCACAGAACGACAAATCTCCCTTTTTAGAGCTAGCAACACGCTATAATCTGAAGATCGATTTTAAGCCATTCATTCAGATTGAAGGCGTTCCCGCAAAGGAGGTACGAAAGCAAAAAATCGATTTCCAGGCAATTTCTGCGGTTATCTTTACCAGCAGAACGGCCATTGATCATTTCTTCCGAATTGCCGAAGAAATGAGGGTGACGATACCAGAAACGATGAAGTATTTTTGCATTTCTGAAGCAATAGCTTTTTATCTTCAAAAATATATTGTTTATCGGAAGCGTAAAATTTTTTACGGTGATGGCACATTTAAAGACCTAATGAGCGATATTCTTAAGCATCGGGAGGAACAGTTTCTTCTTCCGCTTAGCGATATCCATAAACCCGAAATTCCCAAAGCTCTTGACAAAGATAAAATTAAATACACCAAGGCTATATTGTATAAAACGGTGAGTAGCAATCTTTCCGAAGTTTCATTGCTTAACTATGACATTATTGTTTTTTATAGCCCGAGCGGTATCACCTCACTTTTCCAGAATTTTCCAGAATTCCAGCAAAACGATCTTAAAATAGCTTCATTTGGTCCTACTACTGCAAAGGCGGTAAAAGATTCTGGGCTAAGGCTTGATATTCAGTCGCCCACCTCAGAGCACCCGTCCATGACCATGGCACTTGAGCATTTCATCAAAAAATTTAACAAGGAAAACGGTTCCAAATAGCGTAGGGGGATTTGTCCTCCCTTTTTTATGAAGCTATACTCCTTATCCAAGAACGAACGATTAACGAGAGAAAAGGCAATCCTGAGCCTTTTCTCCACAGGCAAATCTCTATTTATCTTCCCAGTTAGGCTGGTTTATATTGCCGTAGAAGAGGATTCCATTCCCGATCGGGCTCAAGCTGCATTTTCTGTGCCCAAGAAGCGCTTTAAGCGGGCTGTTAAGCGCAACTTGCTCAAGCGGCGCATGAGAGAAGCCTATCGCCTGATTAAGCCCCGCATTTATGACGAATTAGGGCAAATGAACAAAAAGGCTACATTTATGCTTATATATGCCGGTTCGGAGGAATTGAGTTTTTCTGAGATATCCTCGTCCATCCAATTGTTATTAGAAGACATGGTAAAAAGGATGAAAAATGAGAAGATTATTGATCGCCCTACTGATATTGCCCATTAGGTTTTATCAACTTGCTATTTCACCATATTTACCCCCAGTGTGTAGGTATACGCCAACTTGTTCTGCTTATTCTATTGAGGCGCTGCGCAAGCACGGTCCAATAAAGGGCTTGTGGCTGTCGTTAAAAAGAATTGTTTCATGCAATCCATGGGGCGGACATGGCTATGATCCAGTACCTTAGTTTCCACTAAAAATATTTAATTTTCTTTGCCCTAACAGATAATTTTTGCGTAGCCTATAATTTTGAAAATTTTCTTGGCAGTAACAGAACCTTAGATGAACTTAATAATATTTTCTAATGAACCGTTTGAAAAAAATTATCATCGCCAGCTCCATCACGCTCATTGTTGGGTTAACAATGTTTGGAACTGTTGCATTCACTTCGGATGATTTCAAAATCTCGAAAAGTTTGGATATCTTTTTTACGCTCTTTCGAGAGCTTGATATCTTTTACGTAGATAATATTGATCCTGAAAAGTTGGTGACGACTGGCATTAATGCTATGCTGGCGTCTTTAGACCCCTATACTGAATATATTCCTGAGTCAGAGAAGGCCGACTTTGATTTTCTTACTACAGGAAAGTACGGTGGAATAGGTGCGCTGATTAGAAAGAATGGTAAGGAAGCCCAAATTATGGAAATATATGAAGGTTCCCCTGCACAGAAATCGGGAATTAGGGTGGGCGATGTAATTACTAGCATCGACGGAATTCCTGTTGAGAAGATGGAGGTGGAAGCGATTAGTAGCCATTTAAAAGGCGATCCTGGTTCGGTAGTTAAATTAGTCATGCGCGATTACTATTCCGACTCAGTATTCACTAAGAATGTTGTTCGCGAAAGAATTAAGATGCCGAGTGTTCCTTATTATGGCATTGTTCAACCAGGGGTTGGCTACGCTCGCTTGTCTAGCTTTACGGTTGGGTGTTCGGACGAGCTAAGGGCTGCCATTCTGGATTTACGTAGCCAGGGTGCAAAGAGATTAATTCTCGACCTTCGCGGAAATCCCGGTGGCATTCTTGATGAGGCGGTGAAAATCGTAAATTTCTTTGTTCCGAAAAATCAACTTGTGGTTTTTACACACGGCAAAGCAACCCAGTTTGACACAAAATATATAACAAGCGATCAACCAATTGATACACTAATGCCGCTAGTGCTACTTGTTAATAGCAGCAGCGCTTCTGCAAGTGAAATTGTGTCAGGATCACTTCAAGATCTTGATAGGGCCGTTATTGTTGGAACGAGAACATTTGGAAAGGGATTGGTACAAACAACCCGGAAGTTAAGTTACGGCGGTCAGCTGAAAGTCACCACGGCCAAGTACTATATTCCAAGCGGTAGGTGTATACAGGCAATTGATTACTCGCATCGAAATCCTGATGGGAGCGTTGGGCATATTCCTGATTCTTTGATCCGTGCATTTAAAACAAGAGATGGCAGAACGGTGTATAATGGCGGTGGAATTTCACCGGATGTTGCACTTAGCTCTGACACGCTGAGCCGGGTTTGCATTAAGGCCTACTCTGAGAATCGGTTTTTCGATTTTGCGAATATTTACTATCGCGCTCATTCTTCGATACCCGCTCCCTCAAATTTTGTTGTTAGCGATACTCTAATTACTGGCTTTATTCAATATTTGGTTAAAAGCGGTTTTACCTATAAAACAGAACAGGAGGCGCTGCTCGACCAACTCGATTCTCTGGTAAAAAAAGATAAAAACGGGGCTATGCTTGATGGTAAGGTTCGCAGTCTGCGCGACGATGTTTCACGTGGAATTCCTGAGTTGGTTAAGGAGAACCGTGATGATTTTGCCTACTTTTTAACCGACGAAATTGTTCGGAGATATTATTTTCAGAAGGGAACCTATCCGGCAATTTTCAAGTTCGACAGTCAGCTTTCTAAATCGATTGCAATTGTCGATGATTCTGCTCGTTACGAGAAGCTTTTAAACAAGTAATTTGATTTTTAGATAGCAAAAAAAGCGGAGTGCTCCTCAGGGCACTCCGCTTTTATATTTGTATGTCGCCGCTAACTATTTTTTAAGAACAATGCGAAAAGTAGTTCCCCTTACCGCATCAGAGTTAAGGACAAAAATCTTCCCCTTATGGTAGTCTTCAATTATACGCTTCGATAACGAAAGCCCCAGCCCCCACCCCCTAACCTTGGTGGTAAAGCCCGGTTTGAAAATGGTTTTTGCTATTTTTTTTGGTATTCCCTTACCTTGATCTGTAATGTCAACATAGGCCACCTGGATATCGTCTCTTACCTTAAAGGAAATGGTTCCTTTTCCATGCATGGCATCAATTGCATTTTTTACAATATTTTCAATGACCCACTCAAATAAGGAGTCGTTAATATTTATATATATCTCATCGACAGCATTGTATTCTTTAATAAACGTGATATTACTTGAGACTCTTTTATCTAAGTAATTGATAATTTGGTTGATTTGTTCTACCAGATTAACCGGTTTTAGCGAAGGTGCTGAACCTATTTTTGAAAATCGGTCGGTTATTTTTTCTAGTCGATGAATATCCTTTTCGAGTTCATCAAGGTACGCTGGGGGAATATCTTGATTTTTAAGAACCTCAAGCCAGGCGAGGAGCGAGGAGGTAGGAGTACCCAACTGATGAGCAGTTTCTTTTGCCAATCCGACCCATACAAGGTTTTGTTCAGAATTTCGTATTGAGGAAAAGGCAATGTAGGCAGCTAAAATAAATAGAAACAAGACAGAAAGCTGAACAATTGGAAAGTAATAAAGCTTCTTAAGGATATTAGAGTCTTCATAAAAAACCAAATTTGTTTCATTGTTTGGCAATTTAACAACAATCGGCTTGTGGTTTTTTTCCATAATGCTAAGCAATTGCTTAGCGCGGTTGGGGGTGGAGATTTTTGAAGAATCAACGTTTCGGAATGCTACAATTTCTCGTTTTTGAGTGGTAAGCACCACTGGAACAGTGTTGTTTTCCTCCAGCACACGAAATATAAATGAAAAGTCTTTATTCTCCTCCTGCTGGTTTGCTAGCTCTTCTGTTGCCGTTGCCCATAGATCAATTTTCTTTTTTTCTTCAGCGGCTAAACTGTGAACGAGATCGCGGGTTACCCATAAAGAAGATATGGCTATAATTGTGAGAACGAACAGGATTAAGATCTTTATTCTAAACTTTTTGCTGTAAAATTTTATCATGGGCCATCAATTGTTGTGAAAAGCAATAACGAAAATAAACCCCACATATTATCAACCGATGCAAGTTTAGTCCCAGTCAATTTTAAATCCAGAATTTTTCTTTAGGGGGGCCACTTGTGAGGTATCGCTTTCCGCATTTTTATTTGGGTTGGTTATCTCCTCCTTGATCACAAATTTGCTACTCTTCTTGCTTGGTGACACTTGCTTATTCGTCGTTTTATCGGACTTGAAAATATTAATAAGTTCAGCCCCTTCGTCTTTCAGTTTGTTGCTGAGCAATTCTATTGCCATTTTCTTGTCGTAGACAACTTTATAGCTGTCGATATTTCCAAAAAGCCTTAAATATACGGAACCGCCACTAGTTTCTTTTTGCTCAACAATTCCCAAGTCTGGACGAAATGTGGACGATTCCTTTTTTTTGCGCCACAGCACGTCGCCCAGCCTAAGTTGTAGCCGGTAGTCAAAGGCGCCCCTAAGTTGGTGCGTGCCTGAAACACTCAGGTTGAGAGCACTATTTTCAACATACATTTTTGGTATTGTAATTATTCCTTTATCAATGTGAATGGCGTTCGTAAGCTTTTGAAATTTTATGGTCTCCAGCTCCTTCAGGCTAATAAATTTAGATAGTCTTTTTAGCGGTTCAAAATGTTTCAAAACGCCGTTCTCTATAGCTAAATTGGCTATGCAGTGAAGGCTGTCGTTAAGCAAGGTACCCTTTTGCATTTCCCCCAACAGCTTAAAATCTAGCGTGATCTTTCCCGATATGTTTTCAGCTGTAATAAACTTTTGGTCAAAATTGTTGAAGGCATTAAACAGACTATCAATATCAACCTGTTCGATATTCCCCTCAATAGATATTGGAGTAGTTTGCGCCTTAAGCCTATTTTTAAGCGAAAAATTTATTTGTCCACCAAACGAATGCAACGATGCGTTAGCAATGGAAAACAACTCTCCGGGAATATAGGTTAGGGTTCCTCTAGCATTATCACCCTTAAGTCGGTAAATAATTATGTTGTTGGCAAAAAAGTCCAGCTTGATCTGTTCAATTTTCAAGGGTGTTCCCAATGTGTCTTCGACGTGTATTGTATTGTTGCTATCCTGGCTAATTCCCCACGATGGGAGGTCAAGGTTGAGTAGTGGACTTTTCACATTTCCAATAATTTCAATTGGCGTGCGGTTTATCGAAGATAGAAAGGATTGTTTCCAGTGCGGTATAACTCCATCAAGGTTAAGTTTGCCTAAATCACCATCAATGCTTAGATTTTTAAACGATAGCGTATCTCCAATTTCCAATCGGCCAGAAATATCATGCAGGTTAAAATGATTTAATTGGAGATTTAGCTTATCAAGGTTTATTGATCCTTTTATATTCAGATCAGAATATACTACGTTACTAATTAATAAATTATCTGATATTAATGAAAGTGAAAAACTAATATTGTCCCCTGAAAAATCCGGGGAGTTAATCTGAAGAATACGCGCCAGGACGGCGGGTGAAATATCTCCATGAGAAGTTATGGTAACCGTTTTGGCTGGAGGAATAATCGAGAACTTTCCCATAATAGACTTTCCATTTAAGTCGAAAATTAGGTCATCACATGTAATCTTAAGAGGGTGAATAATATTGTGATTTATTTTACCTTCTAAATTGGCTTTATATGATATGTTGTTAATCGTTAGATCGTTGCTAATTTTAATGATGCCACCGTGTATTTCCCAATTGGCAACAAAATGAAGATCAGTGAGGTCGGGCCCGAAAATATTTCCGTTGATGGTTATCTTTTGTCGCCCCAAGGTGCCGATACTTAGCTTGGTTATGCCGAGCAAGCGCTGGATAAATTTCGGATCTGTTTTTTGCACAACGACCTGAAACTTACCACTGTTTTTGCCTTCTTTGTTTTGAATAGCAAGAGTTCCACTTGCCTCTATTTTGGGCGTTATGATGGTTAAATTTTGCAGCGATATGCCTTGAAGATACACATACTCACCGGTGAGTTTTATTTTTGCCGAGTTGTCAATTGCCTGATCGATAAAACCTGAATCAACGTGGCAATTCGATAGGTTTATGGATGCATTTCCGTTGATTCTGTCACTCAGCAAAGATCCTCGGAAGTTAAGTTTATCAACAAAAACAACTTTTTTTGCCTCGGATCCTCTTTTCCAAAATCGGAGAATTAGGTTTTTAATATTTATGCTTCTTATGCTAAACGGGGTGGGAGTATTGGTTTTGGGCTGCTTGCTTTTCCAGAGTTTAATCGAGGGTGCCGAGCCGTTGGCATCCTCAATATAGTTTGCGCTTGCTGTTTTGAGATCAATACTGTGAATAGAAACCTTGCCGTGTAGCAGCGAAAGGATATTTATATTCAGGTAAATTTTTTTGACGCTTATGAGAGTATCGGGGTGAGCGATGTCCGGATAGTAGGCTACAAAATCACTTAGAATTGCCGCGGCATTAGGAAAGTTTTCGATCAGTGAAAATTTTATATTGCCTAAATTAACGGGAATTGCAATTTCATTTTTGATATCACGGGTAACCCAAGCGATTACTCTTTGTTGAAAAACAGCCCCCAGTAATACAAGTAAGGTTACGAATACTACTAATGAGGGAATGGTCCATTTGAGAATGTTCCGAAACGTTCGCCAGGTGGTAGCTGGTAACAACCAAAACGAAAAGTGTGTATTTTCACGCATTGGACTGTAAAAGTTATTATCTTGCAAGTTGTGTAAAATCACCTATGAAAATCTCTACAAAATTAATCACCTATATTCTTGTTAGCACTTTATACTTAAGTGTAGGAAAGTTATTTTCGGCGGAACCCATAAAAGAGATTGATTCTCTCTATATGCAGCTTTCACTTTCCCCTAACGATGATAGCACAAAGGTGCAACTTCTTCTCAAAATTTCAGAAAAACTTATTAAGACACCACAGCAATTTGGCGATGTGCGCCTCTATCTGCAAGAGGCCCTTAATACTGCAAAAAAAATTAAAAACCCCGTTCTCACGGCGTATGCTTATGATATGTATGGCGTTTACTACCGTGATATTTCAAGCTATGATAATGCGTTGGAATTTCATAATAAAGCATTGGAAATAGCTGAAAGACTTCAGGATAAACACCTTTTAGCGAAAATTTACAATAATATAGGAGTTGTATATCGTCGAATGGATGAATTTTCATTAGGCGCCTTTTACCATCATAAAGCACTCAACTATGCAGAAGAGGTCGGCGATCAGTATAGTATTTCCATTTCGTTAAACAGCCTTGGTAACATTTACAACCTTAACAAGAACTACGACGGTGCCTTGGAAATGTTTGTTCGAGCATTGAAAATCGCCAAAAGTGAAAATAATCAACTTGGTATTGCAATTAATCTGAATAACATAGGTGAGGTATATGAATATAAGGGTGATCAAAAATCCGCACGCTCCTACTATTTTGAATCGCTAAAGATAAATAAGAGCATTAATAGTCTAAAGGGTTTGGCCATCTGTTATAACGGTGTTGGAAATACATACTATAATGTTGGTGATAACCTTACGGCACTTGATTATTATCAAAAAGCGCTGTCTATTGATAAGTTGTTGAGTGATAAGAAGTTTATTGCAGATAGTTACATAAACATTGGCAAAGCAAAGCTTGCCCTGGGGTACCTCGATCAGGCGTCTCTTTCTTTGTTTGAGGGACAGAGAGTGGCTCGCGGTATTGGGGCAAAGTGGGAATTGCAGCAAGTCTACCAGTTGTTATCCGTGTTAGAGGAAAAGCGCAGCAATCCAAATAAAGCACTCAGCTATTTTCACACGGCAATGTTTTACAAAGATTCAATACTCAACGAAAAAGCACAAAGAAGTATAACGCTGCTTCAAACACTTTATAAAACAGAGCGGGCGGAAAAGGAAAATCAACTCTTGCGGAAAAATCAGGAAATTCAAGATAAAGAGTTAAAGCGCCAGGGTGTTATCACAATTAGTCTAATTGTTGGGATTGTTATGGCGCTTCTTCTTGTTACTTTGGTCTACAATGCCTTCAGAATCAAACGACGTGCCGCACTTAAGCTACAATGGCAAAAGCAGGAGATAGAGGACATCAACCTAGCCCTCAGTATGCAGAAAGAGGAAACTCTTGCGCAAAAGGAGGAGATAGAAAAGCAGCGCAATAGCATTAGTCAGAAAAACAAGCATCTGGAGGATGCATATCGGATAATTGAGGACTACATAAACAAGATTACGGATAGCATAAAATATGCGGAGCAAATACAAAAGGCCATTCTTCCTCCGGCCAAAGTAATCACCGAACTATTCAAGCAATCCTTTATATACCTTAAGCCCAAAGATATCGTATCCGGTGACTTCTACTGGTTTGGTCGGCGTGAGAATAAAATTCTTTTTGCGGTAGCGGACTGCACTGGTCATGGTGTACCGGGTGCATTTATGAGTATTGTTGGCTATGACTTAATTAATCGTGCCGTAAATGAAAATGGCATTACTCGGCCAGCCGACATTTTGGAATACCTGAACGACCAAATACGGATTTCTTTACGGAAGGATGAAGAGGATCTTGTTCTTAAGGATGGAATGGATATAGCCTTTTGTTCGCTTGATACCACAACCTTAATGCTCGAATATAGTGGCGCCTTAAGTCCGCTTGTTTATATAAGAGAAGGGAAAACATTTGAGATCAAGCCAGATTCTTGTTCAATTGGCATTTCTATCAGAAAACTGAATAGACACTTCACTAGTCACCAGGTTCAGCTAAAATCGAATGATATTATTTACCTTTTTTCCGATGGCTTTATCGACCAGTTTGGCGGGGCGAATAGAAAAAAGTTTATGCGTCAAAACTTCGTAAATACTTTGCTCGACATTAGTAATTCAAAGATTTATGATCAACCAGCTTTACTCGAGGATGTTTTTCTTCGATGGAAAGGTAGCAACGAGCAGATTGACGACATATTAGTGGTTGGCATAAAACTTTAGGTATGTATCGCTTTTACCTTCTTTCTTTACTTCTATTCTCTTTCATATCAGGGTTTGCACAGAATTTATTTAAACCGGAAACCGCCTTTAAATTTCTCGTATTTTCTGCTTGTGAAACAACCGACTCTGCGCTCTGGTTTGCAACCGGCGATGGATATGGCCAAGGAGAGGTCGTAATGAAGAAGGGTAACGATGTAAAGTTTTTCACAACGGACGACGGTTTACCGGTGGCTACATATCAAAAAGTAATGGTAGCTTCGGATGGATCTATATGGGCGGGTGGCATTTCTTCTCAGCAATCCAATACCATTATTCTCGCAAACTATAGGCATTCAAAATGGACAACGTGGTCGATAAAAAACTATTCGGCATTCCCGGTTATAAATAAGATATGCGAACTTCCGCAAAATGAAATATGGGTGGCAACCTTTGGTGGAATATTGCAGAAAAGCGATACCAGCTGGACGACCATTGGTGAAGAATCTGGCCTGCCAGACATTAAGATCAACGATATTTTGGTAGATAGAGACAATCGAATTTGGGTCGCCACCGAATCCGGAATTTGTCAGTACTCCGGAGGACGATTTCATGGATTTGAAGATGCTTATATAATACCGGAGGCGACTATCCTGTATGAAGATACACGCAACTACATTTGGGCTGGTGGAAAATTTGACAACCAAGGTATTAGTGTTTATGATGGATTAAAATGGCACACCTATACCATGAATGATGGTTTAGTTGACAACTGCGTTGGAACTATTGTGGAGGATTACCTTGGTCGAATGTGGTTTGGAGGATACTACGACAATCAATCCGGCGGAATAACGATGTTGAACAATGGGCAATTTCATAATTATTCTTTTCCTGAAATTGGAAAGTATTCTGTTGATTGTTTGCTTGCCGATAGGTTCGGTGGAATTTGGTGTGGTGGAAGTTTAAAGGAAAGGAGCAGGCTTGGCTTATCATATTACAGGTTAGGAAAATGGCATAAGTTTGGGCTGAAGGAGGGAATAACCAATGACCGTGTATTCTACTTGTTTGAAGATGCCGAAGGTACTTTATGGGTTTCTACAATTAAAGGCGTATTCACTGGCGATATAAATTTAATTAACAAGTCTTTGACGCATTAACTTAATGTTATTGTTCTGCAGAATTGGCATATTATATTTATCTGGCTCGTAAAAAAAGACTTTCGGTTTGTATACTAGGATATTTGTGGCGGTAAATATTTTCAACAAAATTTTTTGTTATCAATTCTATTACAAAAACGGAGCTTGGTGGCAAGAAAATATTTTCAAAGAATCCTATTGATCGAAATATGACTTGCAAAGATTGCAAGGTTTTTGTTCTTTTTGCACTTCCTTAAGAAGATAAAGCAGACCCACCCCAGGGCAATCTCACGTGTTTTGATTTGACCCTCAATTATTAATGCGGTTTATAAGGAACTTTTTTAGAAGAGAAACGATAGCGGGGTGTTGAAAATAGAATGTTAAGGTAGTAGAAAGATTGCATGCAGATGGATAATTCCCCCAAGCGATTATTGCTAAGTTCAGTAATCCCGTTCTTGTTCGTATTTTCTTTTTTTGTCTTCTTTATATTGGAGCAAAGTGGTCTTATTGCTGGTTACAAGTATGGCATATTACCCCGAGATTTGCCCGGTGCAATTGGGATTTTAACTTCCCCGTTTGTTCATGCAAGCTGGAGCCATCTTATATCCAATAGCATTGCATTTTTTGTGTTGCTTACAGGTGTATTCTATTTCTACAGGGATCTCGGTATTATCGTATTAGTTGGATGTTGGCTTGTTGGAGGAGTCTTAACCTGGTTTTATGGGAGAGGTGCATACCACGTTGGGGCATCCGGCGTTGTATATGGTCTGGCATCATTTCTTTTCTTTAGTGGGCTGATTCGGCAAAATATTAGGCTATTGGCAGTTTCACTTATTGTAGTACTCGAGTATGGTGGAATGGTTTGGGGGTTGTTGCCTATTTTTACAGAAATATCGTGGGAAGGTCACCTATTTGGCGGGATCGTTGGATTTGTTCTTGCCTTTATTTTGAAGAATAGGGGGCCTGAATTCCCCAAAAATGTTTGGCTTGACGACATTGACGAAGGTGACTCAGATGAATTGGAATCGCCAAATACTTGGGATGAAGATGAAAAAATAGAGGATGAAGGGAAACTAACAAGCCGATCATTCGTAGACATCGTTCGGGCCCACCTTTCTCCAGAATTAATCAAGTAATTATTTTTGTCGGGTACCGTTCAAATTTTTTATATTTGTCACGATTAAAAGACTCATTAAACTCATTGCTATGGCTAAGTACAACGAAACAGAAACAATCTCTGCAAACATCAATTTAATTGGTGGTGGAACTGAAATAACAGGAGACATTAATTCAAACGGTGATCTTCGAATAGATGGCATTTTGACTGGGAACATTACAACAAAGGGAAAAGTTGTTGTAGGAGAAACTGGTCGTATTAAAGGAGAGATTTCTTGCAAGAATGCCGACGTATCAGGGTCGGTTGAGGGCAAGATTTCTGTTATCGACCTTCTTGCACTTAAATCTTCAAGTCGTGTTATAGGAGATATTACAACGGGGAAATTTTCTGTGGAACCTGGCGCACGATTCACCGGCTACTGCAATATGACCGACACCGATATTGCTCAAAATATCTTTACAGGGGAAATATCCAAAAAAGAAAATGACACTATGTAGGTTGTCACAATTTCATAAGCGGGTGAGGCATCAATGCCTCACCCGCTTATCTTGTTATTCATACACCCAATATTCTTTTTTAAAAGATTAGCAGAATTTTCTTCTAACCATAATATAGAAATGAAGAAACATTTTTTTTCAGGTCAGGATTATAAACTCTTTATGTTCGTTGGAGCGATAGCGCTTGCGGCTATTGTAATTTTTGTTTTTATTTCACCTCGCTCTTATTTTACATTCTTTCCCTTTCTTCTGTTTTTGTTTTCCGCCTATTCTTTTATTAGCCAACGGGTTCTTGACAAAGCCATGAGCGGTCACCCTAGCCTTTTTTTAAATAGGTTCCTCCTTTTCAGCACGTTGAAAATGTTTCTAATGCTTCTGCTTATGGTAACTTACGTTTTTCTGATAAAAGTTCAAGCAGTACCATTTCTTATCTCTCTGTCAATTTTGTATTTAGCTTTTCTAACCTTTGACATTTTCTTATTACTTCAAAAATCGGAGGCACATACCAAGAAAAAGAATTAAATTTCGCCCAAAAAATTGTCGTGATTGGTTTAAAGAAACTATTAGGAACACTTACCTTCTTGACCCTCTTCCTGCCAGGGATGTGTCAAGAAAAAGGAACTGACTCCACAAAAAAATTCATGCCGGGTGATTTTGTGATGGAGCACATTCAGGATTCGTACCAATGGCATATTACCGACATTGGTAGTAAAAAGATTACCATTCCGCTACCAATCATGCTATATTCAAAGCAGAGCGGTTTTTGGTTTTTTCTATCCTCTAAACTTCATTCTGGAAAATACGGCGACTTTCACATTTGTAATAAGGGGGTATACCAAGGGAAACTCGTTGAATCCGTTGTTGGTACCAATGGCGTCATCAAAGAGATAAGGCCACTTGATTTTTCGATTTCAAAGAATGTGGTATCCTTATTCGTTATTTCAGCGATAATGCTTGTGGTATTTTTAACCATTGCCAACCGGTATAAAAAGAATCCAGAAACAGCACCGCATGGGATACAGAATCTTTTTGAACCAATCATAATCTTTGTTCGCGATGAAATAGCAATCCCTTCAATCGGTGTGGAAAGATATAATAAGTTCATGCCATTGCTGTTAACAGTATTCTTCTTTATTTGGTTT
>DATKTT010000124.1:0-13594 GCA_035530955.1 Williamwhitmania sp.
GACTCTGTTGTTTGGGGAAATTACAAGGCCGTCGCCCTTTCATCCACCGAAATTCAGTCGAACTATGCTCCGGCTGGGGCCAAAAGCGACAGTCTGCGGACGTGGAAGCTCACTGCCGATATCAAAGCGTATCCTTCAGTACAGACCAACTTCCCGTTAGTAAATGCGCTCTACAATCTCTCGCTGGAGGAGTTGGAAAAGAATAGAACGGCCGATGGCTATCTCAACACCGGCAAAAGTTGGGAAGGCGTGTGGACTCGCGATATGAGCTATAGCATTGTGCTTTCGTTGGCTTACATCGACCCGCCTGTGGCAAGACGTTGCCTGATGAAAAAGGTGAAAAACGGCAAGATTATTCAGGACACCGGCTCTGGTGGATCGTGGCCCGTTTCCACTGACCGAATGACTTGGGCTTTGGCCGCGTGGGAGGTGTATAAGGTTACCGGCGATAAGGCCTGGCTCGATACCATCTATCCCATCGTAAAGAAATCGGTGGAAGCCGATCTTAAAACCATATACTACCCAGGTAGTTTGGCCTTGGGCGAGTCGTCGTTCCTCGACTGGCGTGAGCAGACCTATCCGCTATGGATGAAGCCGGTGGATATATACCGTTCCGAGTGCTTGGGAACCTCAGTGGTTCACAGCCAGGTGATGCATATTCTCGGCAAGATGGAGGCCATAGAGGAGGGAAAGCATGGGGAATACGAGCAGAAGGCGGAGGCGCTCAAGGCTGGTATCAACAAGGAGCTATGGCAGCCCGAGAAGGGTTACTACGCGCAATACTTGTATGGCCGAACTTACATGTCCGTTTCGCCCAAGTCGGAGGCGCTGGGAGAGGCACTTGCCGTTATCTTCAACGTGGCCGATAAGGGTAAGCGCACATCATTAATTGACCACATGCCGGTAACGCCCTACGGCGTTCCCACCATATATCCCGAAATACCGGACATCACTCCATACCACAACAATAGCATTTGGCCATTTGTGCAGAGTTACTGGAACTGGGCTGCTGCCAAAACTGGGAACGAGGCTGCTGTAACTTACGGTTTGGCATCCATTTACCGTGAGGCGGCCATGTTCCTAACCAACAAGGAGAATATGGTAGCCCAAACGGGAAGGGAAGAAGGCACCGTGATTAACTCCGACAGGCAGCTTTGGAGCGTAACCGGAGATATTGCCATGGTGTATCGGGTTTTGCTAGGCATGAACTTTAAGCCCGAAGGCATTTTGTTTAAACCATTTGTGCCAAAGGCTTATGCAGGAACCATTAAAGTAAAGGGATTTCATTATCGTAATGCGACCCTTGACATCACCCTTACTGGCTTTGGCAATGTAGTTAAGTCGTTTAAGGTAAACGGAACGAAGCTGGATTCAGCCTTTGTTGCAGGAAACCTATCGGGCCATACCACCATTGATATTGAGCTGAGCAGCCAGTCGCTGCCTGAATCAAAAATAAACCTTGTTGACGTGCTCTTCTCCCCGGCAACTCCAACCGTATCAGTGGATGGAAATAAGCTGAGCTGGAATAAGAGTGCAGGAGCCGATTTTTACCAAATTGTGAAAAATGGCATTCCTGTTGGGAAAACAACCGACACCGTCTACTCATTTGTTTCATCCAACAGCTATGCTGAGTATCAGGTGAAAGCCATTGCTAATGATGGAGAATCGTTTTTGAGCGAGCCACTGCCCATTTATGCATCCAATCCGATTGTTTTGGAGGCTGAAAGCTTTGCTCCCCGTTCTAGTTTGCCCTACAAAAATTTCTCCGGAAAAGGATTTGTGGAGCTTAGCCTTCAGAAGAACTTGTCGGTGGAGATTCCATTCTCGGTGGATCCCGAAGGGAAATACATCTTTAGCGCGCGCTACTCCAACGGAACTGCCCGGATGTGCTGCTTCAACACCTGCGCCATTCGCACCCTATTGGTGGATGGTGACGTTGCCGGAGTGGTGGTAATGCCGGTTATTGAGGACAACCAGTGGAGCGATTGGGGTTGGAGCAACAACCTAGTGCTAAATCTTAAGCCGGGTAAGCATACGCTCAAAATCACCTACCTGCCTTACAACGAAAACATGAATGGCGAGATCAACACCGCCATGCTTGACTACGTGAGGTTGGTGAAGGAGTAGGTTGAGTAGGATTCTTTCTGATTTAATACCAGTTCATAGCCCGCGGTTTAAACCGTGGGCTATGGTGTTTAATTGAAACCCCAATATTTTTGCCAAGATTGCTAATTTGCCACTAGACATGTGGCAAACACAATGTTGAAGCTAGCAGCTGCACGGATGAGAACATCCGCACCAGTAAGGTTTATGTTATTGATGTTTTGTTCTAAGCATTGATTTGAGATAATTTAAAATCCCACAGATATTTTTCCAACCGATTCTATATTCCAGCTCATCTTGTTTTCATAATATCGGTATTTAACACCCATATCTATCTGTGTTCTGTTTTTTAAATTAAACAACAGAGAACTTCCAACGGTTGAATTGGGAAAAAGTGAATTCCCGTAAAAGAAATTTTTCTGTGATGGGGCTGTATATTGTCCAAAAATATTGAATTGGATCTTGTTTGTTAAGTTGTAACTCGTTTTTGTATTTATGCCCAATATGTCTGAACGTGCCGCTGTAACGTAGTCATATTGTCTACTTAAAAAACTACCCACATCAACGGAAAGCTTATTGTTGGGTAACCATCTCAACCCTCCATTAATTTGGTAATATTCTCCATACGCTATATGAGTTACCTGACGACTGCCACTGTAGAGGTATAACTTGTTAAATATTTTATTTGCTTGTGTTTTAATGAAATCATTCGCCAGTGGTTGGCCTTTTCTAAATTCTGACTGTAATAAGAAATTGTAATTGCTGTAGATTGGTAGTGCCTTATCTTGGTAAATTTCCTTTGTATCAAAGGAATACGAATTGATTGTTTTGAAATTACTAATTGGAGCTTTTAATCTCAGAAAAAACAAGCCGTCATCTGTAACTCCATGGGCAATGCCATAATTTAGGTTGTTATCAATGGATAGAGAATCGATATTTTTAAGTTTACCTTCAGTTCCATCGTTTTGCGAAAACGCTGGTAAAACACACAAAAACATTATTATTAGTGATGTCAGCCTTTTTATCATTGCCTTTTTATCTATTTTCTCACTGTTGATGAATTAACTCAGCGCTTTAAGATTAGGTTGGTGCGATAGTTTATTGCGCTTGTAGAGCTCGTTTATATCCATACAAAAAACTGGAAACATTCATTTGTATTGCAGGTATCGTGCCGTTTTCGCATATATTAACAGTATACATTCTCATTTTTTTAATGATTTAAAAAACGAGAATTTTTTCATTAGGCTTGGTGTTCATGTGAGCGTATGCGCAAAGCTTCTGTCAAATCAATTACTCCAATCTTTTTGCCAAAGCATCGGAGTCCTACGGAATGTCCAATCCCATCCGGTTGAAGGAATCGTAGCCCATCAACAGATTTACTTTCTCTTGGTTGAGTGTGGCTTGCTAAAATTAGAGCAAATCAATATTATCGGGGCAATGGTGCTGGCCTTGCAGCACATGGATGGCATCTATTCTTCTTGAAATTCCAATGAAGTTTACAACCATAAATAATTTCACGGCAACGGAGTAGTTTCCAATGCCAAGCGTGTGAAAGGTAGAAAGGGGGCAAAGCCCCCTTTCGTTATTATGGCGGATGGTTTTTGAGAATGATCGTGTTTTTACACCTTTCGGTGGTTGCGGTGCATGGATGGTTACCTGCATTGAATTCCGTATCTACGTGCCCCGCTCGTTCTAGGCAAAGTATCCCAACCCCGACCTAAAGGACGGGGAAATGGTATTCTAACAATCATCTCCTTTTCTTGGGCAAGATGTTTGGTAATGAATAGAGACGCACAACCGTGCGTCTCTGAACTATATTTGTTTGTCGATATTCTTTAACTTCTCTGACTTCTTCTAACTCCATATAACTTCCTCTAACTTCCCTTTCGTGATTGCGGTGCTGGGTATGTGTGGTGCATTGAATAGCGGGCGAGTGCGCACCGCTCGCGCTTGGTGGGGTTTAACCCATGGCTAAAGCCATGGACTATCTCCTTCCTAGGGTTGTTCATTGGGCGAAAAACATTTCGCCCCTACGGGTGGTGGAATTCTTTTACTTCTCTAACTTCTCTAACTTCTTTTACTTCTTTTTCAAATACTCATCAATGGCTTTGGCTGCGGTTCGGCCTGCACCCATTGCAAGAATAACCGTAGCTGCACCGGTAACCGCATCTCCTCCGGCAAAAACTCCTTCGCGCGTGGTTTGTCCACTCTCGTCGGCGATGAGGCACTGCCACTTGTTGGAGTCTAGACCAGGGGTAGTGGCAGAAATTAGCGGATTTGGTGAGGTGCCTAGCGACATTATCACCTCGTCAATTGCCATGTCGAACTCCGACCCTACGATTTCGATTGGGCTCCTTCTACCGGAGGCATCGGGTTCGCCGAGCTCCATTTTTAGGCAGCGAATGCCTCTAACCCAACCGTTATCGTCGCCTAAAATTTCAACGGGATTGGTGAGCATATGAAAATGCAAGCCCTCCTCCTTGGCATGGTGAACCTCCTCAACTCTGGCGGGTAGTTCTTTCTCCGAACGGCGGTAGATGATGTATACATCGGCACCCAAGCGGATAGCGGTTCGCGCAGCGTCCATTGCAACGTTTCCTCCGCCAACCACGGCTACCCGTTTGCCTACGTATATAGGCGTATCGTAGGTAGGGTCGAAGGCTTTCATCAGGTTGTTACGGGTAAGAAACTCGTTGGCAGAAACAACGCCGTTGAGATTTTCTCCAGGAATATGCATAAACTTGGGCAGTCCGGCACCTGAGCCAACAAACACGGCATCGAATCCTTCCTCGTTAAATATTTCGTCGATGGTAATGGTGCGTCCAACCACCACGTCGGTTTCAATCTCAACGCCCAGCTTGCGAACGTTGTTTATTTCGTATTCAACAACCCTCTCCTTGGGAAGACGGAATTCGGGAATGCCATACTCCAAAACTCCTCCAGCCTGATGAAGTGCCTCAAATATTTTTACGTAGTAGCCCATTTTGGCCAAGTCGGTGGCGCATGATAAACCTGCAGGACCGCTACCAATAATGGCAACTCGTTTTCCATTAGAAGGGGCAACCTCGGAAAAGGATACGTTGTTTTCGCGGCTCCAGTCGGCCACAAAACGTTCCAACTTCCCAATGGATACCGGTTCGCCTTTAACTCCCAGTATGCAGGAGCCTTCGCACTGGCTTTCCTGTGGGCAAACCCTGCCGCAAACGGCGGGAAGGCTGCTGTCCTCTGCAATTGTTCCAACTGCTTTAGCAATGTCTCCCTCCTTCACATGCTTGATAAAATCGGGAATCTTAACGGAAACCGGACAGGCATCCACGCAGCGCGGTTTTTTGCACTGTATGCAGCGTGTGGCTTCCAGCATGGCTTCCTCGGAATTGTAGCCGAAGCAAACCTCTTCGAAGTTGGTTTTTCTAATATTTGGGTCCTGTTCCCTAACCGGAACGCGTGGAATTTTATTACTCATGACGATCTAAATTGCATTTGTGATCCTTTTCCTCCATCTCTTTCAGTTTCCTCCCCTCGATGGTGCGATACATATTTTGACGTCGCATGGCCTCCTCAAAGTCAACCTCGTGGGCGTCGAATTCGGGGCCATCTACGCAGGTGAACCTTGTTTTGCCTCCCACCGTAACCCGGCAGGCACCGCACATTCCCGTTCCATCTACCATAAGGGTGTTTAAGCTGGCAATGGTTCTAATGCCGAGCTCGCGGGTAAGTGCCGACAAGAACTTCATCATTATCATTGGTCCAATGGTAATGGCGAGATCGTACTTTTTGCCTCTGTTGTTAACCAAATCCTTCAGCAGGTCGGTAACTAGTCCGTGAAAACCCACGCTGCCATCGTCGGTGGCCACAAATACCTCCCCGGCCACCTTGGCCATTTCATCCTGAAGAATTAGAAAATCTTTGCTCTTTGCTCCAATAATTACATCGGCCTTAATGCCTCTGCTTGCCAAATACTTTACCTGTGGATAAACCGGTGCGGTTCCTACACCACCAGCCACAAAAAGAATTCTCTTCTGCGCCAGCTGCTCATCGGTTTCATGTACAAGTTCGGAGGGCATTCCAAGCGGTCCAACAAAATCGAGTAAAAACTCACCCTCTTCTTTTGCACAAATCAGTCGCGTAGAGGCACCAACGGTTTGGGTAACAATGGTAACTGTTCCAGCATCGGCGTCATAGTCGGCAATGGTAAGAGGAATGCGTTCGCCCTTATCGTGAACCCTTACAATGATAAATTGTCCGGGTTGAGCAGCCTTGGCAACTCTTGGTGCCTCAATTTCCATTAAGTAGATGTGGGGAGCAAGAGCTGTTTTCTTTACAACTTTATACATGATGATATCAGAGGTTTAATTGGCAATCGTTTGCGCAAAGATAGAACTTTAGGTCAATGGTTATCTAAATATCTACCTTCCCTTTTTTAATCATATTAGTGTGATACTCTTCACAAAGTAAGCAGTATAGCCGCATTTTGCAATATTTTCCTGCAATTTTACGGCCCTAAAATAGGGCAAACACTGATACCACATTATGACATAAATCACCGAAAATTTTCAAAATATTCTTGATACTTTACTTTCCACCACCTACATTTGCCTAAAATCACTTTAGGAGTATGGTAAACAGCGTTGCATACCAGTCACTCTACCACAATTTCGGGAAAGGTCTCTACGAGTGCTGGATCTGCTAGCATTCCCATTTCTTGGTTACTTACGCTAACTGAATATTTCTCTTTTTTATCTCTAGTAGTTTTTCACACCTAATCCATTTGCTATATGCGTGGACTAATTTTCGATATACGGAGGTATTCCGTTCACGATGGTCCCGGAATTCGCACAACGGTATTTTTTAAGGGATGCCCGCTGCGGTGCCGTTGGTGCCATAACCCGGAGAGTCGGAGGGAGGTACCGGAGGAAGTCGACCGTGTTTATCGGTTGGAAGATCGTGAGATTCGCACCAAGGAGACATTGGGGCGGTATATGTCGCCGGAGGATGTGCTTGCCGAAGTGCTCAAGGATAGAGCATTCTATGAGGAATCTTCGGGTGGTGCTACCATCTCGGGTGGCGAGCCTCTGCAGCAAACTGCCTACTTGGTGGAGCTGCTCACGCTGCTCAAGGAGCAGAATATTCATACTACCATCGATACCTGCGGTTTCGCGCCCAATGTTGCTTTTCAGCAGGTTGCTCCACTCACTGACCTTTTTCTATTCGACCTTAAGCACATGGAGACAGTGGAACATCAGGCGCTCACTGGTGTGCGAAACGATATGGTGCTGCACAATCTCCGGTATCTAGTTAAGGAGCACAAACAGGTTATTGTTCGGTTTCCCTTAATCCCCGGGCTAAACGATGGTGAGCAGAACCTCAAAGCCATGGAAGAACTGTTTGCTGAGTTGCCAGCTTTGAGAGAATTGCACATTCTTCCTTACCACTCCATTGCCAAGGGGAAATATCAACGGTTGGGAATTGAAAATCTCATGGATGGTGTTGCCGAACCCACTTCCGATGCGGTGGCTAGGGTGGTAAGTAGGTTTACGGGCATTGGATTAATTGTTAAAGTTGGAGGTTGAGATAATGATTAGTAGTAGAATACATAAGCAGCGCGAGATGAGTCTAAGGGCCATCAATTGCATCTCTGCAGAAAGAGCAAAGCTGATTACCGAGTTTTATTCCCAGCCTGCTACGGCGCTGCTCTCCGTTCCCATGCAGCGAGCAGGCTCCCTGATGCACATTCTTACCAATAAAGCAATCTGCATCAATCCATACGAACTTATTGTGGGTGAGCGTGGGCCAGCGCCCAAGGCTACTCCAACCTACCCGGAGGTGTGCCTTCACTCCATCGACGATTTGGAAATACTCAACACTAGGCCAAAGGTCTCCTACAAGGTTGATGAGGAGGTTCGCGAGGTTTATCGCAATTCCATTATTCCGTTTTGGAGTGGGAGAACCATCCGCGATAGGATATTCGAAATGGTTACGGAGGAGTGGAAGGAAGCATACACGGCAGGAATTTTTACCGAGTTTCAGGAACAGCGGGCACCCGGCCATACCGTTACCGGTCCAAAGCTTTACCTGAAGGGTATGCTCGACCTTAAGCACGACATTGCCCAGAGCATGGCAAGCATCAATCCGCTTACCGATAGCCATGCGTTTGAGAAGATAGAGGAGCTCAAGGCCATGAGCCTTGCCGCCGATGCCATTGTGGTGTTTGCCAATCGTCATGCGGTTGCGCTTGAGCAATTGGCAAATGAGGAAACGGATAGTGCCCGAAAGGCCGAACTGCTGGAGATGGCCCGTATTTGCCATAAGGTTCCTACCCATGCTCCGGAAACTTTTCACGAGATGCTGCAGCACTACTGGTTTATACATGTTGGGATTATTACCGAACTTAACCCTTGGGACTCCTTTAATCCAGGACGTCTCGACCAGCATTTGCACCCCGTTTACCAAAAGGGAATCGCAGAAGGAACGCTTACAAAGGAGGGGACAGAGGAGCTGCTGCAATCCTTTTGGGTGAAGTTCAACAACCATCCTGCTCCACCAAAAACCGGGATTACGGCACGGGAGAGCAACACCTACACCGACTTTGCCCTCATCAACCTTGGAGGAGTGAAACCAGATGGTTCCGATGCCGTTAATGAGCTCAGCTACCTAATGCTCAACGTTATTGAGGAGATGCGCATACTGCAACCTAGTTCTATGGTGCAGCTCAGCAAGAAGAACCCCGACAGCTTTATCCATCGGGCCATAAAGATTACCAAAACGGGCTTTGGGCAGCCATCCATTTTCAATACCGATGCCATTATTCAGGAGTTGGTAAGGCAGGGTAAATCGCTAGAGGACGCCCGTAACGGCGGGGCCAGCGGATGCGTGGAATCTGGTGCTTTTGGCACCGAGGCCTACTGGCTCACTGGTTACTTCAACCTGCCCAAGGTGCTGGAGATTACGCTACACAACGGAGTTGACCCTCAAACTGGTAAACAGTTGGGTCCACAAACCGGAGACCCTCGTAGCTTTGGCTCTTTTGAGGAGTTGATGGCGGCGTTTCAAATTCAGCTAAAGCATTTTATCGACATCAAGATAAAAGGAAACTGTGCCATTGAACAGGTGTTTGGCAGCATGCTTCCGGCGCCGTTCCTCAGCCTCTTTATCGACGATTGCATAGCCAACGGCAAGGACTACAATGCCGGAGGTGCCCGCTACAATAGCAGCTACATCCAGGGTGTGGGGCTAGGCTCCATTACCGATAGCCTTACCTCAATTCGTCACAACGTATTCGACCGTAAGTTGATGACGATGGAGCAGCTGTTGTCGGTTTTGGAGGCGAACTTTGACGAGTCAGATGAGCTCCGGGCAAAGCTTATTTACGAAACGCCCAAGTTTGGCAACGACGACGACTATGCCGACCAGGACGCGGTGGCGGTATTTAATATGCTTTGGACCATGATTGATGGTCGTCCTACGGCCCGTGGCGGACAGTTCCGGCTCGACATGTTGCCCACAACCTGCCACGTCTACTTTGGCAGCGTGATTGGGGCAACACCCGATGGACGGCTTGCCACCAAGCCTCTTTCGGAGGGCATCTCTCCGGTTCAAGGGGCAGATAGAAAAGGTCCAACGGCAGTGATTAAGTCGGTGTCGAAGATTGACCATATCAAAACGGGAGGAACGCTGCTTAACCAGAAGTTTGCACCGGAATTTTTCGATGGACCGGAATCCATAGCAAAAGTTGGACAGCTGGTTCGTACCTACTTTAAGCTCGATGGTCACCACATTCAGTTTAACGTGGTATCGGTGGCCACCCTGCGCGACGCTCAGCGGCATCCCGAAAACCACGCCGACCTTATTGTGCGTGTTGCTGGTTACTCCGACTACTTCAACGACCTTACGCCAGAGCTGCAGGAGGAGATTATAGGACGAACCGAGCATCAGCGTTTCTAATCTTTTTCTTTTGTAGATTTTCAGCCGCCTTGGAAGCATCTCCGGGCGGCTGACCTTTTGTTGGTAAAGCCTATTGTGCTTTCTTTGTTAAAAATTTGCAGCGATGGAGATAACCTTTGTGCTCGTAGAACCAGCTCGGGAGGAGAACGTGGGTGCCGCCGCTCGGGCCATAAAAACGATGGGTTTTAGTCGCCTAACTCTGGTTAACCCTTGCGATTACCTTGGAGAGCGAGCCTTGGCTACGGCTCATGCTTCAAACGAGATTCTCCAGCAGGCCAAAGTGTTTTCGTCGCTACAGGAGGCCTTGAACGGTTTTGATTTGGTAATCGGTTCCTCGGCCAAGCATCGTAACGTAAACGAAGATTACCACCTAGTGGGTGACCTGCCCGCCATTCTTTCGGATAAGGTGGAAGGTGTAGAATCGGTAGCGGTGGTCTTTGGTCGCGAGGTTTCAGGTCTTACCAACGACGAGCTGGCTCTATGTCACATTTTAACCACCATTCCCATGCGGAGCAAATACCCGTCGCTGAATCTTGGGCAGGCGGTAATGGTGTACGCCTACGAGCTGTCGAAGGTGAACTTTAGCTATGCTCGAAAGAAGAGGGGGGTAGTGGCTGAGTCGGAGCTAGCCGTGGCTCGTGAACGGTTGTCAACAATATTGGAGGATGTTGGTATTAAGTCGGATACCAAGGTGTTTGGTAAAATACTAGAGCGCTTTTCGCTCCTCAGTGCGGATGACCTAAATCTTTTCCATCGCTTTAGCCAAAAGTATTTTTCGAAGAAAAAAGGTTAGTCACCGTGAATTTGACTTTACTAATCTTTTGTATCCTTTGAAAATACCGGTATGTAATGGAATGCCATAGGCTGCGCAGCCGGGGACCCTTAGGCCGAAGGGAGCGTAAAAATGGCGGCTGTTTGAGCGAAGCAAGTTCCGCCGTTTTAGCTCACGAGGCCGTTAAGGGTCGGCGAGCAGCCAAGGCTTGATCTTTTGTTTCTTTGCCATCAAGGGAAAAGAAAAAAGGGAAATCAGTTTTCTTATATCGAACTCATGTTAATCAGAGTTATTCTTTTGCTGCCTTTAATTCAGCAATGGGATGTAATCTCTCAACGGAGATGTGGCGGCACCGATAGCCGCTCTCACCTCCAGGCTTGCTTCCAAAATCTTTGAGGGGTGCGCTGTCCACCTCCTGCGTGGTGGCGTAGCCGCATAGAATAGCCTTTGTTCCCGGAGGAATGGAGGTTGAGTTGGGGCTCTCCACATTCACGATGATTTGCACGTAGAAGGCTGGCTTACGCTTGATGGCGTAATCCTCCCTGACCAAAAGATGTAGCTTCTCTGAAAAGGGATAAGCTGATGTTTTTATCTCAATGTTAGGGAAATCAGGAGCGCCCTTGTTCACGCCAATGCGGTGCCTTCTCCAATCGCCAAAGAAGAACTGAGCAAAAGCCATTTCGCCCAAGTGACCGGTGAGCGTGTCGATGGCCGATGCGCGAGTGCGGTTTACCTGCGTGGCCGGAATAAGCCGTTCTGCCTCTGCAACCATTTCGGCGGTGATGGTAATTGAGGGGTACACCATGGCGGTGGGTTTATGTGCCAGAACAAGTTACGGAAAATTATAGGAGTTTAGCCATTTAGGAGTTTAGGTTATTAGGGTCGATATTTGCAAAGATGGTGAGGATGTAAAACCGCAGCATTCTCTGACTTCTTATAACTCCCGAATAGCTTCCTTTTTTACCTTTCAACTATTGCGGTGTATGACAGTTTCAACTTTTTGAACATCGGAGGAGCGTACACCGCTCGCGCTAGGAATGGTTTTATTCTATAAACATTTCATCCCTCAGGGATGACAATATTGATTAGCCCGCATAGCAACTTAGAATGATATAACGGTCTTCTATTTTTTTTGTGTATGATTTAGAGACGCAAAATTTCACGTCTCTGCACTGTGGCTGTTTGTCGATATTTATTTATCCGTCAGTGGCCGGATCTTCGCTTCGCTACGACTTCTTCTAACTTTCTTTCCTAAACACCACTATCCTATTGGTATTGGTTCCCTTTGCGTTGTTGCTTACCCCCCAAATGTTGGCGGTTTTGGTAAAGGCTTGGCTGTTGATTACGATGGCCTCGCAGGTAAATCCTGCTGCCATGCCAAGCGGAACAACAACCTCGTCCAGCTTTATTTTACCGTTTTTTACCTCGCCAACCTCAAAGGCTACGTGCCCTCCCGGCTGGGTTATTCGAAACAGCTCGTGAAACACCTGCTGCATCACCAAGTTCCAATCCTCCACCTTTTTACTCATGGTTATGCCTGCTGCTACTGCTTCTGCATCGATGCCGTTGAACCAGCAGCGAAGCCAGTTGTCGTCGGAGTACTGCACCACGTCGAGGAAGGGTGGCGAGGTAACCGTTAGTGCAACCGAGTTGGCGGCAATGGCGGCCGTAGCGTGTGCGGCGCCGGTGAGCAGCAACGCCTTGCTACCCGATTCCATTAGGGTGGAGCGCTCCTTCTCGCTAATGCCCTTCAGCAAATCCTTCGTCTTTTTTAGGATAATCTCCTTTACGTTTTTGTAGGGCGGTATTTGCTCGCGCTTTATGTTGATGAGCTTTTGCCGCTCGGCGCTTACCGCCTGGTTGGGCGGAAAGGTGTAGCCCGAGAAAAAGTTGGTGGAGTGCCCCGTAAGCCGGTTGGTTGCCACCATGCGAATCCATCGGTCGATGCTATCAAGGGAGCCTTTTTCTTCCTTTTCAAGAATATAGGCGCGAAGGTTAACCAACTCCCTTTCGGTGTCGGGGTGGTAGAACATGCTTAGGTCGGTGTCGGCACTTGCCTTTGCGGTTAGGTCCAGCTGCGACAAACGGCTCTTTACCTCGTCAGCAGTGGGTGGGGCAAACCGTGGTGCCACCATTATGGCGCTCAGTGGGTTGATATCGTTTGCCGTGGGTATTCTTCCCAGCAGCGCCGCCTCCAGTGCGGTGGTACCGCGACCGCTAAAGGGGTCGTAAACTCTTTCGCTAGGTTGCGTTAGCCGCTCAATAAAGAATCGGGGTAGCTGTGGCTTAAAGCAGGCACGGTACGATATTTCGTGCAGCGGGTTGGCCTGTCGTTGCCGCGAGGTCCAGAACTCCCCGGTGTAGCGTGACACTTCCATGCCGTTGAGGGGAAGGGTGTCGCGCACCACACCCGCAATGCCATGGGTTTTCAGAAGTGATTCCAGCTGTTGGGAGAAACTCTTTGCCTGTGTCGCAGCCATGAGAATTGATGGTTGAATGGGTAAAGATAGCGATTTGAGGGCATAGTGCCACAGGATTTCCTGCAGGTTGAAATGGTGAGGTAAATGCGCCATTTCCCTTACCTTTGTGCTGCATGTTTTAATCTGTTGATTTAATGGCTGGCACCGCTCAAAGCTCCTCATCGGCAAAGCCCGGACTACACCCGCGCAATCTCCATCGTTTTGGCTACAACTTTGCCGAGCTGGTTGGCAGTAGCCCCGAGCTGGCTGCCTACCTGTTTGTGAACCAGTATGGGAACGAGTCGGTTGACTTTGCCAA
>DATKTT010000125.1:0-10970 GCA_035530955.1 Williamwhitmania sp.
GTTCCCTCCGATATTTGCTGGTAGAGTGCAAAAACGGTGGCAAGTGAGTTGATGTTTTTCTGCATAAATGCGATGGAATACTCCTTATGTGCCTGAATAAGGCTATCGGTGGTAGAGTATATTTTTAGCAATGCTGCTTGGTTGTCACCCTCCGCTTTAGCAACTTTCGATAGCGAATCGACTTTTGCTTTAAGCGTTATCAAGCGATTATAAATATCCTGTACCTTCAAAGAGCCAACGGAGCCCTCAACTGTGTAGGATTTATCGAAGGTAGCCGCATCTGCATTTACAGTAACGTTCTCCTTGGGGGCTAGCAGCAAGGTAATTGGGCTCTTCCCCGACAGCTTAAGCAGGTAAAAGCCTGGGTTGTCCACCTTGGCCTTGAAATGAAATTCACCAGTAGGTCCAAGCACCACAGAGTCCATTGTGGATGAAGTTGAAATATCAAACTTCTCCAAATAAACCACCAAGTTATTGCCATTTGCTATAGTTCCACCAATCCTTACTGTTTGCTTTCCCTGACACGAAGCCAGCGCAATGGCCAAACCGAAAATCAAAATTTTCCCAAACTTCATATTTATCATTTTCGTAATCAACAACTACTTTTTTTCAAATATTCTACTGAGGGTTGTCTCCAGCTCCTCATCCCTAACATCCCGGGCAATAATTTTCCCGTTTGGATCGATAAGAAAGTTGGCTGGAATGCGTGTAATGTGGTAGAGGCGAGCCACCGGAGAATCCCAAAACTTTAGGTCTCCAACCTGATGCCAGCTAAGCTTATCATCGGCAATGGCCTTTATCCACGAGGCACGGTTTTTATCGATCGACACCTGCAGTATTTCAAACCCTAAGGTATGGTATTTTTGGTAAGCCTTCACCAGATTGGGATTTTCTTTGCGGCATGGGGGACACCATGAAGCCCAGAAGTCAAGCAGCACGTATTTTCCACGCAAACTTTTAAGTGAAAGAGTGTCCCCTTTAGGAGTAGCCATCGAGAAATCGAGCGCTGTTGATCCAACCGAGGGCATGTTTCGCGCCTCTGCAAACAAGGCTTGCTGCTGCTCAAAGTTGCTCACATTTTGGTGAAGGACTCTAACTAGGTCATTGCTGGGGTACTTAATATACAACGTTGAGTCAGCCAACCGAAAGAGCTGAAAATCATCCTTGGAATTAAGCACAAAGGTACGGGGGTCGAACTGCTGATTCAGCGCTACAATCACTGCCAACGACTATGTATTCTTCCTTACAAAATTTCGAGTGAAAGTTCTATGACGCTGAACGATGTAGCGAACCGTATCCATAAACACATGACGAAGACTATCCTGATTTACGTTTATTTTGGACAGTGCCTCAAACTTTACCTTCATGGAATCGAGGAGATTCAATGTATGGTTTAAGCTATCGGATACAACCCTGATTTTCTCACTACCAAGAGATCCATTTACACTATATTTCAGCCACTTGGGAGAATCGGCAATATCCATTTTCACCTGCTCCCCAGGCTCAATAAGCAGCACAATTTCCTTTTGGGCAGTGTATCGAAGCAGAAAGAAGGTTGGCTCTGTTAGCCGCAATTCAAATGAAAATTTCCCTCCTTCCAGCACGTAAGTAGAATCAACCACCTCCGGCTCCTTTGCCATTACCCTGTAGAGCACCAACTTTGCCCCCGGCTGAAAAAACTTCCCCTTGATTTCAGTTTTGTTTCCGGAAACGCCAGTGCAGGAAAGCATTGCAAATCCGACCATTAGAAATGAAATCCACTTCATCATCGTCATTTTTTTGAAGCGTAAATATCGAAAAAAAAACGGTGCAATTAACCCTCATCTTCCAGCAACAACTCTACAACACTGGATTACTGACTCTTGACTGCTACACATTCGTAAAAATTAACAGTAAAGAGTTCTATAAAAGGGGCCAATGCAATCGATGTAGCTAAAAATAACAGAAATATTAACCTTATTAAGCTGACAAACAGCCTAAATATTCATAACTTGATACGAATTTTGGAGAAATAAAAATCGAAGTGCAAAATCACCTCCATCCTTTGCTGGACGGAGTAAAAATTAGTTGTCATGGGATATCTTACCTTCAACAAAGATGAGTTGGTTAACTTAGAATATTCTCTTCAAAGAGAAATTCTGAGCACAAACCGAGCAGGTGGGTATTGCAGTTCTACCATTGTGCTGTGCAATACCAGGAAATACCATGGGATGATGGTGCTACCGCTCAAGGAGTTTGATTACGAAAATCACGTACTCCTCTCTTCGGTTGACGAAACCGTTATCCAGCGAGGACAATCGTTTAACCTTGGGATTCACAAATATCCAGGGCTTTACGAACCTAGAGGTCACAAGTATATCGTCGACTTTGAATATGAACCTACAGTAAGGCTAACATACCAAGTGGGCGGTGTAAAACTGCTTAAGGAGATAGCGTTTACCCACAACGAAGAGCAGCTTCTTATTCGCTATACACTGCTTGATGCTCATTCACCAACAAAGCTGCGCATTAAGCCATTTCTTGCCTTCAGGAACTCGCATGCCCTTTCGAAGGCCAACATGAATGCCGACACCCATTTCAAGCCCATTGCAAATGGCATTAAGGCTAAGCTCTATCCGGGATTCCCATTCCTTCACATGCAGCTGAGCCACAAGAATGAGTTTGTAGCAGCCCCTGATTGGTTCTACAACATCGAGTATATGGAGGAGCAGAACAGAGGCTATGATTTTCAGGAGGACTTGCTGACTCTAGGATACTTCGAAATTTCAATAAAAAAAGGGGAAAGTGTCGTGTTTTCTGCCTCCACAAAGGAAGAAGCGCCCAACTCATTTGTCACAAAACTGAATAACGAAATTAAGCATCGACCTCAGAAGGATTCTTTCAGAAGCTGCCTGAATAACTCTGGGCAGCAATTCTTGGTGAAGAAGGAAAAAAAGGTGGAGCTTATTGCTGGCTATCCATGGTTTGGAAGGTGGGGTCGCGACACCTTTGTATCGTTACCCGGGCTCACTCTCACAAATGGTGATGTAAAAACCTGCAAGGCGGTGATCGATACGCTGGCTGCAGAAATGAAAGATGGACTTTTCCCTAACGTTGGTCACTCTACCGCCACGGCCTTCAACTCCGTAGACGCACCGCTTTGGTTTTTCTGGTCTATTCAAATGTATGCCGAAACCACCAAAGACCGTAAAGAGGTCTGGACGTCGTATGGCAAAAAGATGAAGGCTATTCTCCATGCCTACCGAACAGGAGAACTTCCTTACAACATCAAAATGCACGATAACGGATTGGTATTTGCTGGCGAACCTGGTGTAGCACTTACCTGGATGGATGCGGTTGTTGCTGGAAAACCGGTAACTGCTCGCGAAGGCTTCCCTGTTGAAATCAATGCGCTCTGGTATAACGCCGTATGCTTTACGCTCAGCTTAGCCAAGGAATTCAAGGATAGTGCATTTGTAAAAGAGTGGGAATCGCTGCCCAGCTTGATTGAAGAAAACTTCTCAAATACCTTCTGGATTGAAGAGTTGGGCTACCTTGCTGACGTAGTTCACAACAACACTCAATGCAAGCAGGTAAGGCCCAACCAAATTTTTGCAGCGGCCCTGCCCTATAGCGCCATTTCCGACGATCAGAAAGCATCGCTACTAAAGGTGGTTGAAAAGGAACTACTCACGCCAAAGGGCATTCGGACGCTTTCACCCAAAGATCCCAAATACACTGGGCGATACTTTGGAGGTCAAGCAGAGCGCGATAGCGCCTACCACCAAGGAACTGCGTGGCCATGGCTACTTGGCTTCTACGTGGAGGCCAACTTTAAGCTTCACGGCAAAGCCTACCTATCTACTGCTAAAAAAATTGCCGATAACTTTAAAGAGGATATGACAACCCGAGGGCTTTGCTCCATTGCCGAAATTTATGACGGCGACCCACCCCAACATCCAGAAGGGGCCATCTCCCAAGCTTGGAGCGTAGCAGCCGTATTAAGAATTCTTGATTTCATTGATGTTTATAGCAACCAATAATCCACTGGCCAATGAGAGTTTTAATGTTTGGATGGGAATTCCCACCTCATATAACGGGAGGTCTTGGTACCGCTTGCCAGGGATTGGTAACAGGATTAACCAAAGCCAACACGGAGGTGATTTTTGTTGTACCAAAAACATATGGCGACGAGGACCAAAGCGCAGCTCGCATTGTAGATGCCGGCGATGTGCTAGTCTCAACCCAAAGTATTAGCGTGGAAGATTTCTGGAAAAGATTTCTGCTTATGGAGGTGGAGTCGAACCTCATTCCCTACGTTTCGCCGGAAGAATTCCGCAGAATAATAGAGCAAAGCTTGCACGATAAGACAACGCTTACCGACATCTCCAGCAACTTCAAATTCTCAGGGAAGTATGGCACCGACCTCATGGAGGAGGTTACGCGCTATGCTATTGTTGCCGCGGCGCTTGCCATGCAGAACTCATTTGACGTAATTCATGCGCACGACTGGCTCACCTACCCCTCCGGTATTGCAGCCAAGCGGGTATCGGGCAAGCCGCTGGTAATTCACGTTCACGCAACCGAATATGACCGTTCAGGTGAGAACATCAATCAAGGTGTTTGGAACATTGAGAAGAAGGGGATGGACGAGGCCGATCGCATTATTACCGTGAGCAACTACACCCGTAACATCGTGATCAACCGATACGGCATAAATCCTGACAAGGTGGTTACTGTGCATAACGCGGTGGAGTTCAACCTCGATTACAGCGAATTTGCCTACTCCGCTAAAGCGGTTCCCGAAAAGATAGTGACGTTTCTTGGTCGTATAACCTTCCAAAAAGGACCCGACTACTTTGTAGAGGCCGCCAACATGGTGCTTTCTAAGTATTCCAACGTTCGCTTTGTAATGGCTGGTAGCGGTGACATGATGAACCGGATGATTAAGCGTGTTGCAGAGCTGCGCATAAGTGAACACTTTCACTTTACCGGATTCTTGAAAGGAGCCGATGTTCACCGAATGTTTGCCCAAAGCGACGTATATGTTATGCCATCAGTATCAGAGCCATTTGGTATCTCACCGCTGGAGGCCATGAGGGCAAGTGTCCCTGTTATTATCTCCAAGCAATCGGGAGTTGCAGAGGTACTTAAACACGCCCTAAAGGTCGACTTTTGGGACGTTGAGGCCATGGCCGATGCCATTTATGGTTTGCTTTGCTACGATGGGCTCTCGAAACTCTTCCGTCGATACGGACAGGAGGAGGTTACCAGCCTTAAGTGGGATGAAGCCGCCCAAAAAGTTATTGAAGTGTACCAATCGCTGTTGAAATCGTAACCTAAAGACATTGAATCATGAGAACAATTTGTTTTTACTTCCAGGTGCATCAGCCTTTTAGACTCCGCCGTTATAGGTTTTTCGACATAGGAACCGACCACAACTACTACGATGAGTTTGCCAACCGTTCCATTATGCGAAAGGTGGCTGAGAAGTGCTACCTCCCAACCAACAAGTTAATGTTGGACCTTATCAACGAGTATGGCAAACGGTTTAAGATAAGCTACTCCATTTCGGGGGTGGCCCTTACCCAGTTTCAGCTTTATGCACCCGATGTGCTAGAAAGTTTTAAAAAGTTGGCTGCAACCGGATGCGTAGAGTTTATTGGCGAAACTTACTCCCACTCCCTTTCAGCGCTCAAAAGCCGGGAGGAGTTTGAGCAGCAGGTTAAGCTACAAAACGCCATGGTAAAGGAGTTTTTTGGCCAAACACCAAAGGTATTCCGCAACACCGAGCTTATCTATAGCGACCTTATTGGTGAGGTTGTGGCCGACATGGGATTTAAGGCCATGCTAACCGAAGGTGCCAAGCACGTTTTGGGATGGAAGAGTTCCAACTACCTTTATGCAAATGCCATTAACCCAAAGCTAAAACTTCTGCTCAAGAACTTCAGGATGAGCGACGATATCGCCTTCCGCTTCTCCAACAGGGACTGGAGCGAATGGCCACTCACCACCGACAAGTACGTGCAATGGCTAAATCATCTAAGTCCAAAAGAAGAGGTAATTAACCTGTTCATGGATTATGAAACCTTTGGCGAGCACCAGTGGGCAGAAACTGGAATTTTCGAATTCATGCGTCACCTTCCCGGTGCCGTGCTTTCGAGCACAAATTTTGAATTTCTAACTCCCTCAGAGGTGGCCGACAAGCATCAGCCCGTAGCGGTAATGCACGTGCAGTACCCCATCTCCTGGGCCGACGAGGAGCGTGACCTTACCGCATGGCTTGGAAACGACCTGCAGGACGAAGCCTTCGACAAGCTATACTCCCTCAAACCGCTGATTGACCAAATTCAAGACGAGAGTATTCTGCGAGACTGGAAGTATTTGCAAACCAGCGACCACTTCTACTACATGTGCACCAAGTGGTTTTCCGATGGCGATGTTCACAAGTACTTCAACCCTTACGACACACCCTACGAGGCGTTCATTAACTACATGAATATCCTCAGCGACTTCATTCTTCGCATTGAGGATTATCTAAAAACTAGGATAGAATCGCTCCATATAGATACCATAACCCAAACGGATGCGATGAAACTCATTGCCGAATATCAGGAGAAGATAGAAAGGCTTAAAACTGCCCCTTCGTTTAGCAAGAAGATGACTACGGAGCCTACCACCAAAACTCCATCCGTCAAAAAAACAGCACCGAAAGCAAAAACAAAGATACCAGCCAAGGGTAAAACTCCTGCTAAAGCTGTTTCTAAAACAAAGAAAAAGGACACAAAAGAGTAATTTATGGAAAATATAGTTCGGAAAAAACCCGACTACCTGTTTGAAGTAAGCTGGGAGGTTTGCAATAAGGTAGGCGGGATTCATACCGTTATTGCCACAAAGGCAATTACCTTACATGAGGAGTTTAAAAGCAACCACATCCTTATCGGCCCCGATGTTTGGCGCCACACAACTGTAAATCCAGAGTTTATTGAAGACAAGTTGCTCTTTAAGGGTTGGAAGGAGAAGGCCAGCCAGGAAGGTTTGCGCATCAAAGTTGGACGATGGAACATTGCTGGGAATCCAATTGCAGTCCTAGTGGACTTTACCCCCTTTATGCCTCAAAAAGACGAGATTTTTAGAAAATTCTGGGAGGAGTTTCGGCTAGATTCATTAACTGGTCAGTGGGACTATGTGGAGCCAGCACTTTTTGGCTATGCAGCAGGAAGGGTTATTGAAAGTTTTTACCGCTACTTCCTTAGCCGAGGCCTACACGTAGTAGCCCAGTTTCACGAATGGATGACTGGAGCGGGACTTCTATATCTAAAATCGAGCCTTCCTCAAGCGGCCACAGTGTTTACAACCCATGCCACGGTACTAGGCCGATCCATTGCTGGAAACAATTTACCGCTTTACGACAACATTGAAAAGTACAACCCCGATGCTAAGTCGAGGGAGTTCAACGTTGTGGCCAAGCAATCGATGGAACGGCTTTCGGCACAAAGTGCGGATGCCTTTACCACGGTGAGCGAAATTACAGCCAAAGAGTGTAAAGCATTCCTTGGCAAGGTTGTGGATGTTGTTACACCCAATGGTTTCGAAAACGGTATTCTCCCCGACGATGACGAATTTAAGCTAAGGAAGGTTGAAGCGCGGGTGAAATACTATGAGGTGGCAGAAGCGCTGCTCTCCCACGATGTTCCAAAAGACTCACTTCTTGTTGGAATAGGTGGCAGATACGAGTTCCGCAATAAGGGCATCGACCTATTCATGGATACGCTCAGCACCTTAAACCATGATCATAAGTTAACCAAAAATATTCTTGCCTTTATAATGGTTCCCGCTGCCCACCATGGCCCGCGCAAAGACGTGTTCCAGAACCTAATGGACAAGTCAAGCGAAAACGTGGTGGCAATCAACGACACCCATCTAACTCACTACCTAATCGATCCAGAATACGATCCGATCTTAAAAAAGGCTAAAGAGGTTGGACTTAACAACGCCCCCGAAGATAAGGTTAAGCTCTTTTTCGTTCCCTGCTACCTCGATGGCAAGGATGGCATCTTCGACAAGACTTACTACGACATGCTAATTGGTCTTGACCTATCAGTATTTCCTTCCTACTACGAACCATGGGGGTATACACCGCTTGAAAGTTTAGCATTTAAGGTTCCCACCATAACCACCACCCTTGCCGGATTTGGGCTTTGGGTTAATACCAACTACGAGAAACCACATCCAGGCATTGAAGTTATTCTGCGTAACGACACCAACGATCAGGAGGTTGTTGGGAAAATGGTTGAGAAAATGCTTTACTTCTGCAGCCTTGACCGCAACCAAATGGAGAGCATTAAGGAGAATGCGGCAGAGGTTTCCCAAATTGCACTCTGGAAAAATCTAATAGTGCATTACCAGGAGGCCTATCACCAAGCACTTGAGAAGGTGGACAAGCGGCTCGATCAGCTCATCGACCAGGAGCGACAGGAGCCACTTCCCGTTCTTGAGAAGCATCCTGAGATAATTAAGCCACTGTGGACAAGAATAATGGTTCAAAAGAATATTCCACAAAAGCTTTCAGCATTGGAGGAGCTATCACACAACCTCTGGTGGAGCTGGAATCAAAAGGCCATTGAGCTATTCGAGAGCATCGATGCTAACCTGTGGAAGGAATCGCAGCAAAACCCCATTATTCTGCTGGAAAAACTATCGCTAAAACTTTATAAGGAGCTAGATCGAAACACCAACTTTCTCAAAAGATTGACCGAGGTTCACACCGAATTCAAGGCCTATATGGCCAAGAAGAGTGAAAAAGTGGAGCCTCGAATTGCATACTTCAGCATGGAGTTTGGCCTTCACAACTCGCTTAAGATTTACAGCGGGGGCCTTGGCATTCTTGCTGGGGATTACCTCAAGGAGGCCAGCGACAAGAACACAGACATTGTTGGCGTTGGAATTCTATACCGTTACGGTTATTTTCACCAGCAGCTCTCTGCAACGGGCCAGCAGGTAGCCGTTTACGATCCGCAGGACTTCTCCAAGCTGCCTGTTTCACCCGTTAGAGACAGCGATGGTAACTGGAAAACCATTTTAATTGCCCTGCCCGGCCGAAACATAACCGTCAGGATTTGGAAGGTTGACGTGGGAAGAACGGATCTTTACCTCCTCGATACCGACTTTGAGGACAACCTCCCAGAAGACAGAACCATTACTCACCATCTCTATGGTGGTGACCTAGAAAACCGACTAAAGCAGGAGTTGCTTTTAGGTGTTGGTGGTATACGGGCACTTAAAACACTAGGAATACAAGCACAGGTTTACCACTGCAACGAAGGCCATGCCGCATTCATCGGCATTGAGCGAATCAACAACCTCATCCACAAGGAGAAGCTGTCGTTTGCAGAGGCGATGGAGTACGTACGCTCATCGTCGCTATTTACCACACACACGCCAGTTCCTGCCGGTCACGACGCCTTCCCCGAAAATCTGCTAAGAGCTTACATAGCACACTACCCCGACAGGCTAAAAATTTCTTGGGAGCAGTTTATCAACCTCGGGAAGATTATTCCGAATAATCCCAACGAACTTTTCTCCATGAGCATTCTTGCCACAAACCTTTCGCAGGAGGTAAACGGGGTATCGAAGTTACATGGAAAAGTTTCACGGGAAATATTCAAGAATATGTGGCCCGGATATTTTGCAGAAGAACTCCACATTGGCTACGTAACCAACGGTGTGCACTACCCCACTTGGGCATCGGGAAAGTGGAAGCAGCTGTGTGAGAGCGAGCTAGGCTCCGGAGATATTCATTCCGAAACGCCATCGTGTTGGGAGGATATTTACAACGTACCTAACCAACGAATTTGGACTATCCGAAAGGAGCTAAAGAAGAACCTCATCACCTTTATCAAGGGCAGGCTTGCCGATCCCAACATCATTAAGTTTGAGAACCCAAAGCATGTTTTTGAAATTAAGGAAAACCTGCGCGACGATGTGCTTACCATTGGGTTTGCCCGACGGTTTGCCACCTACAAGCGCGCCTACCTGCTTTTCAAGGACATCGACCGGATTAGCAAGATAATCAACCACCCCACCATGCCGGTTCAGTTCTTGTTTGCCGGCAAGGCACACCCCAACGATAAGGCTGGTCAAGACCTGATCAAGCGCATAGTGGAGGTATCGAAACTCCCGCAGTTCATTGGAAAGGTTCTGTTTATGCAGAACTACGACATGGAGTTGGCCCGGGAGATGGTTCAGGGTGTCGACATTTGGCTTAACAACCCGGCGCGTCCCATGGAGGCCTCGGGAACATCGGGCCAGAAGGCGGTTATGAACGGCGTGCTGCACTTTAGCGTTCTCGATGGATGGTGGTGTGAGGGCTACAGGGAGAATGCCGGATGGGCGCTTCCGGAGGAGCAAACCTACGATGAGCAAGCCTACCAGGACGAGCTCGACGCGGAAACCATCTATACCCTGCTCGAAAACGAGATTGTACCCTCCTACTACGCCATGGACGAAAAAGGAGAGCCTGACAAGTGGGTTGGATTTATTAAGAACTCCATTTCCAAGGTAGCATCGCAGTTCACCACCCGCAGAATGCTGGAGGACTATGAACGTCAATACTACCACAAGCTGGACGAGCGTCAGGCACTAATTAAGGCCAACGATTTCAGAATGGCCAAGGAGCTTGCCAGCTGGAAAAAGCGGGTATCGCGCAGCTGGGACGACATTGAGGTGCTTGGGGTAAAGCAGTTTGAGCTTGCCCACGAGACTATTGTGGTTGGCCAGAAGTACTGCGCCACAGTGGAGCTCGACGTGCACGACCTAAGCCCCGAGGATATAGGCGTGGAGTTGGTAATAGCCGATCCCATTGAGAACGACAAAATAACCATCAAGTATAAGCAGGAGTTTGAGCTCACCAACATGGAGGGCACCAAGGCCAGCTATACATTGGTTATGCTGCCCACCGACCCTGGAACATTTGAGGCAGGCATTCGAAT
>DATKTT010000126.1:0-7828 GCA_035530955.1 Williamwhitmania sp.
GCAATGAAAATGTGCTTATGAGTTAGCTCCTTATCCTTGGAGATACCAAATTTGCCGTAAGGCCCGTCAATTTCTAGGAGTTGGCCATTTTTTACACGTTTAAGCCGTGGGGTAAAGTATCCTGTTTTTACCTCCTTTACCAAGACTTCGAGGTAACTATCATTTTCTCCGCTAAAAATGGAGTATTCCCGGAGGTTGTGGTCACCCTTGATACCTAATGAGATGTGCTGACCTGCTTTAAACTGCAAACCTCTTCTTGGCACTCTCACAATAAAGGTGTGGTCGGTGAGATTGGTAACTGCCTGTACGGTGAAGAACCGCGTATCTATCATCAATTCCATACTAAACATTATTTTGACTGCAAAATTATTCTTTTTTAGATTAATTATAAATAAAAATAGAAATTAATTGAAGTGATTTGATGGATAGTTGTTTGCGGTATGTGTAGCAAGTAAAAAGCCGGGTGATGGTTCCGGCTTTTAGCAGATTTTATCTTTTATAGGATGAATTTTGTTGCAAATTAGTACCGTAACTAAGCCATCAGTTTGGCTCCCCAATACTCCATTGTAGACGTTAGAATCAATTTAAATGTGGTATATTTTTCTTAGCTAACTACGAACTATGAATGCTATAATTGGTCTTTATAGCCACATTCCCCTTTAGCATAGCCCAAACAGGGCAGATGGATTCTTCGGATAAGGTTATGGCTTTCTCCATTTCAATGTTTGATGCATCGGGAGAGGAGAGTGCAAAGTTCAACGTTATGGTGTGGAAGGAGAGCGGATGCTCGCTTCGCCTTTCGCCCGTGGCAGTTACATGCATATCGGCAACCGTTTTACCCATTTTTCGGAGCATTGCGGCAACAGCCGATCCGCTGCAGGTGGCTAAGCTCATTAGCGTCAGCTCTAGTGGTAGGTAGCCGTCCCCATCGCCAAAGGGTGGGATGTAGTCCATCTTAATTGTTGGCAAATTCCTCAACGAACTTGTGTATTGCATTCGAGGATTTGCCATGTCTACAGTAACTTCCAGTAGGTTGTTCATAGTGTGATAGGTTTGGAATAGGATGCAATATAGCAAATCGCTCGATTGGGTGCGTGCATCAAGGGCTAACCACGGTTGTATCGGGTGGGTTTAGATTTAGCAGGCTTTTCCTGGGGTCATACAGGTTTTTCCAACCTGCCTTCGAAGAATCGTCTACCGCACAAACCTTGAAGTCGGCTTGCTTCTCGTCGTCGACAAATATTAGCTTCACCTGCGCCTCCTTTGGGGTTTCCACTTCCATCCAGAAGCCAATTTTAGTGACTTCCTCCTTTGTATTTACAAAGTATATGTAGAAGTCGGCGTCAGCGGGATTATCAACGTTAAACACCTTTACCTGGGCGTCTTCAACTTTATCTGTCTCAAAAAAAAGTTGCGCTTTGCCGCTTGTGGTGACAAGAAAAAGCAGGAGTCCTAAGAGAAACAGAAATCGAGCCATGCGGTGTTGTATTGCCCATAAAATCAGAAATAAACCAAGCAACAGTTGGGCTTATGGTGCTGTTGTGGCCGCATATTAAACGGTTGTGCTGTGAGAATGTTTTGTTGTAAGTCGCTTTAAATCGGCTATCTGTGGAATACTAAATGTTTTCCTTTCGAGTTAGGAAAAGTAGTCCAATTGCGCTTAGTAGGAGATACTGACTAAAGGCAAAGCCAATTAGAGGGCTGCTATTATGGTATGCCTCGTAAATAGAAACGAGGAAGAGAAATAATCCTGCTATTCTTGCAAGATTTCCATTTTTGTAAAAGCCACCAATAAAAAGCAGAACGGCACTTAGTAGAAATATTGCAGAGATGTAAAAGCTGGCCGAGTTAAAATCGATTTGGAGAACCGCTTGTCCATATCTAGCCAAAAAGAATAGGAGGATGGCTATTCGGAATAACCACCATGCCATGGGAGCCAACTTTTGTAGTGCTTTCATACTGCAACCATTTTTTTCAAATGTAGAAATAACTTGGCTTTATCGAAGGTCGCATGGCTATCTTTTTAAGGCGCGGAGCAATAAAAAATCCACCTTTTAAGGTGGATTTTTATCATAATTGCTTAATTATTTTGTTTTAAGTAGCTTAAAGGCATGGTTCCATCGGTTTTCCCTAAAGCCGGGGATGCACCAGAGCATGCAAAGAGGCTCGATGGCTCTGGCAGCCTCTGCTGTCCCCATGTCTTCTGTTTCCCAACCAAACTTATCGAGCAGGCTGGTAACCTCCTTCTTAGCGCTTTCGCTATTGCCGCAGATAAACATGGTTGGCTTGCCATCGAACTGCGGATTTACCATATGCGCACTGCCTACGCTGTTGAAGGCCTTCACAAAATTGGCCTTTGGTGCAAGCTCTTGTAGCCTTTCCATTAATGAATCACCGTTGGTGGTGAAAAATAAGAGCACACCATTTACTGGTGGTTTTTCGTCGATTGGGTTGGTGGTATCAATAACGGTTTTACCGTTGAGCCTATCGGAAATCAGCTTTATTACTGTTTCGGCAACAATACCTTTTACTGCAAGAATAACTAGTTCGCCGAAAGCTGCAACCTCCTTAAAATCGCCAACCTCTGCTCCAGTCTCCTTTTTAATGGTCTCCCGCTTGGCTGCGTCACGTGAACCAACCATAACGGAGTATCCGTGCTTGAGCAATCCTTTGGCCAGAGTGGTAGCCACAATCCCTGAACCGACTATTCCAACTTTTTTCATGGCGCTATTTTTCTTTTACAACAAATGGTGCAAGGTTAAGTTAAAGTAGACGATTAAGTTTTGGTCAATTCTGACCAATTGCAGCGGCATTTTACGTGCTGTTAATTGTCGTTGGCCGGTTCCAACGTATGGACATTTTCATTGCCTAGAATTCATTACCAATTATTGATTAAAGCATTTTTTGAAATACCCTAAAACGCTTGTGAAATTCAGCTCCGGCACGTTCCAGTTCGGCGAGCATTCGGGTATTGGTTTCCAGCACTAGGTGAACCTCAATTGTATTCATGTTAGCCTTTTTACACGACTCAATCAGTTTCATTGTCATGGAGATTTCAAGCCCTTTTCCACGGTGTTCGGGAAGAACTGCTCCCAGCATCAAATCGAGCTGCCTGCTCCGCTTGATTGACCGGAGGATATGTATGAAACCAAAGGGAAGTATTCGCCCTTTAGCCTTTTGAATTCCAGGGGTAAAATTTGGAAGGCCAATGATGAATGCAACAGGTTCATTACCAGAAAATACCACCTTAACGTATCTTGGGTCAATAATGGTAAGGTAACGGTTGGCAAAGTCCACCATCTCTTGCTGCTCCATCGGCACAAAGCCATAGAGATCGCCGTAGGTCTTGTTAACTATTTTCAAAATGGGAACAACCCAAGGTTTCAGCTGCTTTCGGGTTGTAAATTCCCGAATGGAATAGCCGTTGCCACTTTCCAAACGCTGCTGCACCCGTTCGTAGAGAATTGGCATGCTCTTCTCTAGGTTCATCTTGTATATCATGCAATCCACCTCCTTGGTGTAGCCTTCGTGCTCCACCAGCGAAATCAGGTAGGGGAAGTTACATGCGGAGTCGATAATTGGCATGTGCTCAAAACCTTCGATGAGAAATCCTTGAGGATCCTTGTCGGAAAATCCGTAGGGTCCAACAACCTTCACCATTCCCTTATCTTTTGCCCACTGCTCAATTCGGCCAAGTAGTGCATGGGCAACCTCTGTATCGTTGAAGCACTCCAGGTAGCCAAAGCGTGCATGGTGCTCGTTTCTTAGTAGATTGTACGTATGGTGGATAATTCCCATGATTCGTCCAACGGCTTTGCCATCATTGAAAGCTACCAGCATTAAGGTGTCGGCGGCGGCAAATGCTCTGTTTTTCTTGGGGTTGAAGAACGACCACTCATCAATATAAATGGGTGGTAGCCAGCTATCATGATTTTTGTGAATTTTTTCCGGTAGGTATATAAAGGTTCTGAGATCCTTATGGGTAATTACTTCCCGCAGCTCAACCATATGACAAATATTATTTCAATGTTACCAACTCCTAGCTAATGTAATGTTAACTGTGGATAATTATTCCAGCAGGAAGATTTTTTTAACGCCTCATGGCAAATTTCACTAGCCATCGGTAGGTGTGCGATGAAACAAGATATATTAGGGGCGCGCTGATGAATCCTGCAAGCACATCAATGGCATAGTGTGCCTTTACGTAGACAGTGGAGAGGCAAAGAATAAAAACAAGTGGAAGAACCCATGCAAGCAGTGGTTTGGCATATTTGGCACACAGAATGATTATGATGATTCCAATGCCCACATGCGAGCTGGGGAAGGCGGCTGTTGGGCCTTCTCCTAGCCGTTCCACCAAAACAACCATCTCACGGAAGATGCCGGAGTTGGGAATATGCCTAAGGGATTCAGGGAGAAAATACTGTGGCCCAGCAACTGGAAAGGCAATAAAAATTAGGTAGTAGATGTAAAATGAAAACACTATAACGAAGAGGGAGTAATCGAACATCTTCCTATTTCTGATGAATAGCCAAACCGTAAGGCCAAACACAAGAAAGTAGTAGGAAAAGTATCCAAAATTCATCAGCTCACTAAACCATGGCATCGGAAAATGTTGGAAGAAGCTAATGCTGGGCTGAAATCCAAAAAGGGATTGCTCAAGGCTGAAAATATTTGGATCAAAATTGCTGAAGAGTAGGTTGTTGAGATAATCGGTCTCGGAGTAGAAGTAGCCAAGAAAAGCTAGCGGGTAAGCCCTTCGGAAAAATGATAATAGGACTTTTGAACTTTTCTGCTCAGCTACTATTAACCACCAGGCAACCATCACAAAGCCAAGTCTTACGAGCAAATGAACTCCTATGCCGCTTAATTTCCATGAGCAGAGGGTCATGAAAATGGCCGATATAGAGATGTAGGCAAAAGTTGCTAAATCAAGCGGTAACAGTTTGGTGGTGCTGCGCTCCATCTTTTTATTACGAAGATAGCGGAAACAGTTTAAATGATGTTGACAACATCCAGAAGAAAATTGCGGCGCAATATCCATCACCCCACACAGGTTTGGATTATGCGCCGCAAACACCTAAGCTAAAAACACTATTACTACTTACTCAAACACTTTCTTCTATTTACTTCTATCAATAATGCTACATGGTCCAAGCCATTATTGGCGTAACCTTTATTTCATCGCTAAAAATGACCTGAGGCTTTTCGCGTAGGTTGTACCGCGAGCTCATTACCTCTCCATAGGCTCCAGCCGAAAGTATAGTCAGCAGGTCACCTCTTGATGCTTTTGGAAGCGCCACGTCGTGGGCAAAGCAATCGGTGCTTTCGCACACCGGGCCTACCACATCGTAAACCTGCGTGGAATTGTGGGAGCTGAGATTTACTATCTTATGAACTGCATTGTAGAGAGCGGGACGCATTAGGTCGGTCATTCCAGCATCTACCACTGCAAACTTCTTCTGCTCGTTACCTTTCACGTAGAGCACCTTGGTAATTAGGCTGCCGCATTGGGCAACAATGGAACGCCCGAGTTCAAAGTGCACTTTTTGGCCGGGAAGCAGTTGGAGCGACTTACCAAATGTATTGAAGTATCCTTCAAAGTCAGGCATCTCATTCTCTTCGGGGTTTTCGTAGGAGATTCCCAAACCACCACCCACATTCAGGTAGGGCAAAAAACTATTTTTGAAGTAGTTCTCCTGCAGCTGGTTAATCTTCTCCGCTACATGTTGGAAAATCTCCATTTTAGTGATTTGAGAACCAATGTGTAGGTGAAGGCCAATCAGCCGAACGTTGTTTAGTTCGGGCAGCAGGTCTATGGCTTCGTTTAGCTCCATGGGGGAGAGGCCGAACTTGCTGCTTAGGGTACCGGTAGTGATATGCAAATGTGTTTCTGCCGAAATGTTGGGATTTACGCGAAGTGCAACAAGGGCTCTTTTACCCTGTGAGGCAGCAATTTGGTTGATAACCTTCAGCTCCTCCACCGATTCACAATGGAGGCAGAAAATATTTTTTTGTAGCGCGTAGCTTATCTCCTTGTCACTTTTGCCAACACCGGCAAAAACTATCTCCTTAGCCGGAAAACCTGCTTCTAGTGCTGCTTTTATCTCATTACCGCTTACGCAATCGGCACCAAAACCAAATGATGCAATCTCCCTGAGGATGCGTTCGTTGGCGTTGGCTTTTACCGCATAGTGAACGGTGAAACCTAACGATTTGGTTAGGGTCGAAACTTTTAGGAGCGTTCGTCTCAGGAGGTCGACGTCGTATAGGTAAAATGGCGTTGGTAGGCCTTGTAGCGCTTCCGAATTGCCGAATGGAATCATCTTTTTTGTTTGTTAGGGTAATACTATTTCATTATGATATTAGCTTAAATCCCTCTATCCGAGGTTGATTTTCAGGTTGCGATTCATTAAGCACCGGTTGTATTAGCTGAAGGGTCGGTATTTTATGCTCCTCACTCACCAGCAAGGAGATATTGTGGCTGCTTCCACCGTAGGAGATCATACGTATTGGTATATCGTGCAAAGCCTCCATAATCTTAAGCGCTGATCCTGGTCTTTCGGCAACAAAATCGCCAACAATGCAGATGATGGCCTGCTTAAGATCCACCTCAACTACCGAGAATTGCTCCAACTCTGCAACAATCTCCGGAAGTCTCGCATCATCATCGATGGTAAGCGATACGGCAACCTCCGAGGTAGTAATCATATCAACTGAGGTTTTGTAGGAGTCAAAAACCTCAAAAACTCTCTTCAGGAATCCGTGGGCCATCAACATTCTGGACGAACGAATCTTAATCGCTGTAATTCCACTCTTGGCGGCCACCGCTTTTAAGTTTGAAGCCTGGTAGCTGGCCGTGATAAGCGTTCCTGGATTTTCTGGTTCCAGCGTATTTTTTAGCAGGACAGGAATGCCCTTCTTCCTGCAGGGGTGGATGGTTGCTGGGTGGAGAATCTTTGCCCCAAAGTAGGCAAGCTCGGCGGCCTCGTCAAAGGAGAGGTTCCGTATAGGCTTGGTGTTGCTTACGTAGCGAGGGTCGTTGTTGTGAAAGCCGTCAATGTCGGTCCATATCTGCACCTCCTCAGCATTGATGGCATTACCAATGATGGCGGCCGTATAGTCGCTACCGCCTCGCTTGAGGTTGTCGATTTCGCCCTTTGCATTTCTGCAGATAAACCCTTGGGTAATGTATACATCCATCTCCTTGGCCTCCTCCATGAGCCGGGAAATATTTTCCGAAACGTAGTACATGTCGGGCTCACCGTCCTTGTCGATGCGCATGTAGCTCAGCGATGGCAGTAGAACCGAGGGAATTCCCGTCTCCCAAAGGTAGAGATGGAAAAGGTTGGTGGATATTATTTCGCCAATTGAGAGAATAAGCTTCTCAAGGTGTGAGCCTGTTTCCGTTTCAATAGCATTGAAGGCATCATTAAAAATAAGCGAGATGGTACGCCTGGCGTTTTTTTGATACTCTTCGGTTTGGTAGAGTTCCGAAATGACCTTTAAATAATTTTCTTGTACCTCCTGAAGTGAGGCTTGAGCTTTCTCTTTATCGCCCTTGATTGCAATGTCGGCAATATCCACCAGCATGTTAGTGGTGCCAGCCATGGCAGAGAGAACAACGACTACCTGCTCTCCAGCGGGGATAATTTTGGTGAGACTTTTCATCCTCTCGGCGCTACCTACCGATGTTCCTCCAAACTTGAGCACTTTCATGGTCTCATTTTGTATTAGGGTTCATAAAAAAGGCCCGCAGTTTCCTGCAGGCCCTTGTTTATATGTGGTTTTTTAAATCATTTCACATTTTCATCCAAGCCTGCAGATT
>DATKTT010000127.1:0-6048 GCA_035530955.1 Williamwhitmania sp.
GCTGTAGGCAAACCTCTCAAGGTTTGATTCCAAGTCGACTAGCTGTGTGTGAAATTCTACTGCTGTCATGGCTCTATGATGTTTTGTTATTTTGAAATAATCTAAATAAACGTTGAAACAAATATACAATAGAGTTAAACAGCTAAGCAAGAACGGAGGGGTTTTACGGCTAACTTTAAGCTTGTAGTCTAAATAATATACATCTGTATTAGCCGTTGATGCTGGTTGTTTGTTAATCTAGTCTAAATAGATTATAAATAAAATACGGTGTTAACTGAATGTGTAAAATGTTGATATTCAGAAATGTTGGTAGTGTTAAGAAGCGTTAATAACCGCCTAATTTCGAAATAATTGACTGAAAATCGTCAAGTGTGGAGAGTTTTGCAAAAGTTTTAGGCTTGCGCTTTATCTCGTCTAGCGCTGGACCGCCACCAACAATGGTTGACAATGGAAAGTGGATTGAAAGCTCTTTCATTAGCTGGTCGAGCTTGTGTGGTTGAGGGAATGTGGCGGAGAAGATAAAGAATTTGGGGTGCAGCTGTTTGCCTATGGAGATAATATCGGCAAGAGGAACTGATTGACCTAAATATAGGGTGTTTATACGTTTGGCTCTGGTGAGATAGTTGAGTGACATAAGTACTAGCTCATGGTATTCGCCTTCGGGTAAAAAGAAAATGTGCTTTGGCAGTTCACCCCTGTTTGGCCCTAGCATCCCAGTTTCATGAAGTATCCTATTCCTAATTAGGCTAGAGGCAAAGTGCTCGTGAGCAGGAATAATTTCACCAATTTGCCACATCATCCCAAGTTTGTCGAGGAATGGAAAAATCAACTTTTCTAATGCGTATCCAAAACCGTTCGTGGTAATTGAACCATTGATAATATCATCAAAGGTTTTCTCGTCAAAATTTACCATGGCAATAACCAGCTGCTCGGTAAGCAAACCGGGACTTTTATGCTTATCTACTACGTTGGTTACGGTGCTAGTGAGTTCTTCAAACGACATGCGGGCTAGCATAGATATTTTCATCCCACAGCTGTTGAGGATAGAAACGTTCAGCAGTTTTTTTAAATCATCATCGCTATATTCCCGAATGTTTGTCAGCGTGCGTGCAGGCTCCACAATGTGATACCTACGTTCCCACATCCGAATGGTGTGAGCCTTAATGCCCGTGAGCAATTCAAGGTCCTTTATAGAGTAGATAGCCATGGCAATAGTGTTAAATTCCAGTTATTAACGTAAACCGTAGCACTATTGTTCAACCTTTTACCTAACTTTCCTAAGCAACATTATGCCATCCCTAATGGGTAGCAGGACATTTTCGACTGACCAGTCGTTGTGAACAAAGTCGTTGAAGTTGAGGATACCCATTGTTTGAGCATCACTGGATGCAACGCTCGACACAACCTTCCCATCCCAAAGCACATTATCAGCAAGAATGAAGCTGCCAATCTTCATAAATGGCATTATTGCTTTGAAGTATTCAATGTATTGTCGTTTATCACCATCGATAAACGCGAGGTCGAATTGAGTGATCAGGGTAGGAATAATATCTATGGCATTGCCAACATGAAGTTTTATTTGCTTTCCATATGCTGCTCTGTCGAAGTAAGATTGAGCAAGTGGTGCCAACTCGTCGTCGATTTCGATGGTGTGAAGAACCCCGTTGGCCGATAACCCCTTTGCTAGGCATAAGGCGGAGTAGCCCGTGAAGGTTCCAATCTCTAGAATTGCTGTTGGGGAGATCATCTTGCTAATCATTTCGAGTACAACACCTTGTAGATGCCCCGAAAGCATTCTCGGATGGACCGTATTGAGATTTGTATTGCGGTCGAGTTCCTTAAGTAATTCCTCTTCTGGCTGGGTATGCTCAAGGATATATTGCTCCAACTTTCTATCGCGCGGTATCATGGTTAGCGGAAGATAAGGGTTGATAGTTGGTCTGGCGAAAAAACTTCGTTAGCCACCTCCTGAAGGTTCTCTGCCGTTATGGTGTTTATTTTTCTTGCTACTTCCTCTTGGCTGTCAACTGTATTGTATATGAGCAAACTTTTGCCGATTGAGAGCATTTGACTCTCGTTACTTTCGGCAGCAATTGCTAGCTGCCCTATAAGCTGCTTTTTGGCTTTATGGAGCTGAAGCACACTGATTTTTACATCGCGGATTCTGGCCAGTTCCTTGTTTACGAGATTTATGCTTTTCTGAATATTGCCTTTATCTGTGCCAAAATAGATGGAAACAATACCCGTGTCAGTGTAGGGAGAATAGGAGGCCTCTACGTTATAGGCAAGGCCATACTTCTCCCGCAGCGAAAGATTGAGACGAGAATTCATCCCTGGACCACCTAGCATGTTGGTTAGGAGGTGTAACGCTACTCGTTTCTCGCTTTTTAGGTCGTAAGCAACATTCCCGATAATACAGTGGGCCTGGTAGGTGGACTTGTGCTTCTCCACCAGCTTGGGCAGATATCCTGTAAAAGGAATGCGATTGTAGTTTCTATAATTAGGCGGGTAATGGCCAAAATACTTCTCTGCAATTCTTTTAACCGTATTAAACGGTATATCCCCTGCGGACGAAAAAACGAGCTGATCGCTATTGTAGGTTCTCTGCATAAAGGCAAGAATGCTTTTCTTGTCGAATGCTCGAAGATTCTTTTTGGTGCCAAGAATATTTCTTCCAATGGGAGCACCTTCAAATACCTGCTCCTCAAAATCGTCAAAGATGAGTTCGGAAGGGCTGTCCTTGTATGAATTAATTTCATCAAAAACAACCTCCTTCTCCTTCGATAATTCCTTCTCAGGGAAGGTAGAGTTGAACATGATGTCGGCAATTAGCTCCGCTGCACGTTCAAAGTCGCTGGTTAAGATACTTGCATAAATACACGTTTCCTCTTTGGCGGTATAGGCGTTCAAATCACCACCAATATCTTCCAGCCGGCTTATAATATGGTATGATTTTCGGTGGGTTGTTCCCTTGAATATAACGTGTTCAATAAAGTGAGCTAACCCATGTTCATTCTCCAATTCATCCCGAGTCCCCGTGTTAATGGTAATACCGCAATGGGCAATTTTGGAGTTGTTTCTCCAGTGGATAAAGCGGATTCCGTTGCTTAGAGTCAGGATGTTGAATTCCTGCATATTTTGTTTTGTTAATTTTGCTTGGCAAAGGTAACAATGATTGACGAATTTGGGTCAACAGTGGTAGGGTGAAGTTAACGTCTTGTTTAATTTGCTAAAACAATACAATTGGTTTGTAGTAAATGAATTATGGATAAACGAACGGCCACATCACTTGTGGTGAAGGCTTTTCAGCAGATTTTTTGTAATCGAGTATTTGGAGGTTTTGAAATTTTGTATACATTTGCATCGCAATTGAGCAAGCGGGTGCCATAGCTCAGATGGTAGAGCAAAGGACTGAAAATCCTTGTGTCCGTGGTTCGATCCCACGTGGCACCACAGGCCGGAAAGAAAACTCTTTCCGGCTTTTTTAATAATCGATTCTGGCATACCTAGCTCATATGCTTAATCCCCATTATCCGATGTAAACTACCCTGCAAGAGGGATTACATCAACCTCCTTCAAATTTTGATTCCCAAAGTAAAACAGTAATTTTGCAGCTTGGCCAAAGGAGGTGTTGTTGCATCGATCTCAACGGATATGGCAGAACACCTACTCCTGGCTTATTTCTCACACTATTCCAAAAATGTTTACCATGGATCAGAAATTAATCCTTATTATCCTCGACGGTTGGGGAATCGGCAGGAAAGATAGCACCGATGCCATTTCCAATGCCAAGACTCCATACATGGATTACCTTGCAAAGACCTACCCTTCATCAAAACTCCTAACAAGCGGAGAAGATGTTGGCCTGCCGGAAGGCCAGATGGGCAATTCTGAGGTTGGCCACCTGAATATTGGCGCAGGTAGGGTTGTATACCAAGATCTCGTTCGTATTAATAAGGCCTGTGCTGACAATAGCATTGCTCAAAATAAAATATTGGTTGATGCCTTCACCTATGCAAAAGAAAAGGGCGTGGCGGTACATTTCCTGGGACTGGTTTCCGATGGCGGGGTACATTCGTTAGACAAGCATCTATACAAACTCTGTGATATTACCAAGGATTTTGGACTTCAAAAGGTTTTTATTCACGCTTTTACCGATGGTCGCGATACCGACCCGGAGAGTGGGCTTGGTTTTGTAACCCAGCTGGAGGAGCATCTGAAAACCTCCAATGGTACCATTGCTACGCTTGTTGGCCGCTACTATGCCATGGACAGGGATAAGCGCTGGGAGCGTGTCAAAGAGGCGTATGATCTATTGGTTGAGGGCAAGGGCAAACAGGTTAATAGCATTGTCGATGCCATGAAGGAGTCCTATGCACAAGGAGTAACTGATGAATTTATCAAGCCGGTTGTTAAGGTGGATAAGCAGGGTAATCCGGTTGGTAAAATTGCTGCTGGTGATGTGGTTATTTGCTTTAACTACCGTACCGATAGGCTTCGCGAGATGACCACTGTGTTATCACAAAAGGATATGCCAGAACAGGGCATGCACACCATACCGTTGCACTACGTTACAATGACAAGGTACGATGATACCTTCAAGAATGTAAATATTGTTTACGATAAAGACAATCTTCAGAATACGCTGGGCGAGGTAGTAGCGAATGCAGGTGGACATCAAATCCGCATTGCCGAAACTGAAAAGTATGCGCATGTAACTTTCTTCTTTTCTGGTGGACGCGAGGAGCCATTTCCTAACGAAAGTAGGTTGATGGTGCAGTCACCAAAGGTTGCAACCTACGATCTTCAACCTGAGATGAGTGCTATTGAGGTAAAGGACGCTATTGTAGCCGAGCTGAAGAAGGGAGAAGCCAACTTTGTTTGCCTCAACTTCGCCAATGGCGACATGGTTGGACACACTGGAATTTGGCCTGCAATAATCAAGGCTGTTGAAACTGTTGATTCCTGTGTGAAGGAGGTGGTTGAAACTGCTAAAGCCAATGGTTATTCCGCAATTATAATTGCCGATCATGGTAATGCTGATAATGCTGTGAATCCCGATGGCTCACCCAATACCGCCCACTCATTGAACCCTGTTCCATTTATTCTTGTTTCTGATAAATACCGCAAGGTGAAGAATGGTATTCTTGCAGATGTGGCACCCACAATTATTAAAATTCTGGGACTTTCTCAGCCGACTGAAATGACAGGGAAAGTACTAATTGAGGAGTAGATGATTCAAATTGATGATAAAATAATTGGCACTGCTGTTTTTGAGGAGCAGTTTATTTGTGATCTCCCGAACTGCCTTGGAGCTTGCTGTGTGCAAGGTATCTCTGGTGCGCCACTTGACTTAGCTGAGGTGCTCTTGGTGGAGGACGATCTGGAGAAGATTATACCTTTCCTTAAGCCAGAAGGTGTTAAGGCCATCCGAGAGTTAGGCGTGGTGGTGACCGACTTTGAGGGAGATCTTACTACTCCTTTAATTAATGGTAAAGAGTGCGCATTTTGCATAGAGGAGAAGGGGATTAGCCAGTGTGGGATTGAACGTGCTTATAACCAGGGGAAGACCAAATTCCAAAAGCCAGTATCCTGCCACCTATACCCCATACGTATAAAAACCATTGGTGAGTTTACAGCCATCAACTACGACCATTGGGATATATGCAACCATGCCAGGGTGCTGGGAAAAAAGGAAGGAGTACCGGTTTATCAGTTTCTCAAGGAGCCTATTATTCGACGTTTCGGAGAGGATTTTTATCTACAGCTCGAGGAGGCAGCCCGCTTGATAAGGAAAGAAAAGGAACAGTAGCATATTATTCACCATAACGAACTTACAATATGGACCAGATTAAAAAGTATGTGGAGGAAAACAAGGAACGTTTTTTAGAGGAACTATTTAGTCTCCTGAGAATACCTTCCATAAGTTCCCTCTCGGAGCATAAGCCGGATATGGTTAAGGCTGCCAATTACTGGCGCAACGCTATCTTGGAAGCTGGGGCTGATAAAGCTGAAGTTATGGCCTCGGAGGGAAATCCAGTGGTTTAT
>DATKTT010000128.1:0-5155 GCA_035530955.1 Williamwhitmania sp.
ACGCTCGGTAAACCTCGCCAGCTTTGCGCAGAGCATGGCCAAAACCTTTGAGGTTACCGTAGCAAACAAAGGGCTGAAATTTGTTACAAAGGTCGACAAAGAACTACCCAACTCGGTAGTAACCGATCCTTTCCGTATCAGTCAAATTATTACCAACCTCGTGGGTAATGCAATTAAATTCACAGCAGCCGGCCACATTAGCCTAAAGATAAGGCAGCTGGAGACCAAACAAAACGAGATACTGGTTCGCTTTGAGGTTCTTGACACCGGAATTGGCATAAAAAAAGAGAAGCAGATCGAAATTTTTAATGAGTTTACCCAAGCCGATGCTGCCATCACCCGAAAATACGGTGGAACTGGTTTGGGTCTTGCCATCAGCAAAAGGCTGGTTAACCTCCTTGGAGGTGATATTAAATTAAAAAGCAAGCAGGGTGAAGGTTCAGTTTTCTTCTTCGACCTATGGATGACTGTTGCCACTCAAGAGGAACGGCAACCGAAAATCGTAGAAATTCCAGAAGGAGAAATTGCTGATTCGCTTAAGGGATCTAACATTCTTGTGGTTGAAGATAATGAGATTAACAAACTCATCACACAGAAATTTCTCACCAAGTGGGGCGCACAATTTTTCCATGCCGAAAATGGTCAAGTGGCTGTTGATATGGTTAAAAATCAAGATTTCAGCTGCATACTTATGGATATTGAGATGCCAATAATGGGAGGATATGAAGCCACCGAAAATATCAGAAAGTTGGACAAGTCCTCCGCACAACAAATCCCCATCATTGCATTGACCGCCTCTGCCCTACCGGATATTCAAGCAAGAATAATCAAGGCCGGAATGAACGATTTTCTCATAAAACCGTTTAATCCAAAAGAGTTGAGGCAAAAAATTCATCTGTGGCTTAATAGATAGAAAACCAGGTAAAACATCCTCAGCTGAAACCATTTTACGATATTTGGCTTGTCCAAGTATTAAATTTAAAACCTTCGTTAAGATGAACCAAGTAATTAAATGGCTGACAGTTGCCACGATGCTCCTAGGCACTGAACTTGCCATTGGGCAGGAGTTACCGGTGTTGAACCAGAAAATTGTGGACTACGTTACCACGGTTATAGGCAAAAAAGTGGACAGGGGAGAATGCTGGGACCTTGCCAACAGAGCCCTCACCAATAATAACGCCGAATGGGATGGTGAGTATAAGTATGGCAAACGCATTGACCCAAAAAAAGATGTGGTTTTGCCCGGTGATATTATCCAATTCGAAAACGTGAAAGTGGTATTTAAGAAAGGTAATACAACTACCACTGAAATGATGCCCCACCATACAGCCATTGTGTATAAAGTAATTGCACCAGGAGTTTACGAGCTAGCTCACCAAAACACTGGATTTTCGGGGCGTAAGGTAGGTCTTAGCGAATTTAACCTCTCGAATATGGTGAAAGGCCGAATATATTTTTATCGCCCAGTTTTAAAAGGACAAAGTGAAAAGTAGTCCAGATAAAAAATATTAACTGTCAATAATACTCTTATGCTTAAAAAAACACTAGCTGTTCTGGTTGCAGCGTTTATTGCGGGTAGCTTGTATTCTCAAGAAATTACCTTTACCATTAGCGGCAGCAAAGCACCTTTAGCGAAAATCTTCCGCTACCATGGTAGTAAAATGGAAAAGGTTGACTCCCTTTTAATCAACAACTTTAAATACACTTTTAAGCCAGACTCTACCATCACGGCAGGAGAATATCTGTTCACTTTACCCGGGAAGCGAGATATTCAATTTCTTTATACAGGCACTAGCTTTACAGTTCAGGCAAAAGATAGCACATTCGGTGCATCAATTAGTTTTGGCAATTCGAAAGAAAACGAGGTCTTTCATGCATTTCTAAATCAGAAGGAACAATATGACGCCAAAAAGGATGAGCTGGAGAAATTAGCAAGAAAATCGTCGAAAAGAGGCAAACAACAGCAAGCATACCTAGCAGAACTTAACAAAGTAAAAGAGGAGTATACTACTAAATGTCTGGATCTTGCCAAAAATAACCTCGGCCTACTTGCCTCAACAATTATTAAGGCTACTGTTGGGCCGGTTCCGCCACCTGCACTGACAATGGATGAGCTTATAAAGTGGCGACAGGAACATTTCTTTGACAATGTCGACCTTTCCGATCCAAGGCTTGAGTTCACTGAAGTAAGTGGTAAATTAATTTGGAACTACCTCGAACTATTTTTCAATACTACTCTCGATAAAGAATCGCAGGAAGCCGTTTTCAAGGATGCCCTAAATAACCTATTCGGTCGATCGGATATTGCAGAAAATCTCGTTCTATTTTGGGCTAACGATCTCTTCAACACCTTTGGTGAGACAGATTACGATGGACTAACTACCTACTTGTGGGATAGCTTTATTCAATCGCATTGTAGCCAAAATGATGAGCAAACCACGACTCCTGCCGATATAGAAAAAATAAAAGCAACTGCGGTTGGTCAAAAGGCCTTCGACTTTACAATTACTACTGCTGACGGAGATAAAATCACGCTGTCACAATCCAAAGCTAAATATACGCTTGTACTGTTCTGGGCCAGCTGGTGTCCGCATTGTATTCATGAATTGCCCCTCATAAAAAACATCTATGATCATTTCAGTTCAAAAGGGTTTGGAATTATTGGTATTTCAGTTGATTACGACAAACCGGAGTATGAAAAGTTTCTAAAAGATTATAAAGTTGACTGGCCAAATACCCTTGCTGCCCAATCGTGGCAGAATGACATCTGCAAGCGATACAATGTAACAGGTACGCCAAAAATGGTGCTGGTTGATCAGAACCTCACCATTATTTCTAAGCCAACAACACCTGAACAACTCGAAGCCAAGCTCAAGGAACTTTTGGGTAAGTAGAAAAATTGCGTTGAACATCCATATTTATCCAGTAATTATTACCTTCACTTTTGAAAATATAAGAAGATCTTTGCAGCATACAACCTAAGCAATTCTTAAATAATAACGGACATGGTTCGAGCAACGGTAGCCACCCTATTGCTAGTATTCCTTATAAGTGGATGTAGCATGCACAAGTCAGCGAACAAAAAGGAGAAGTATATAGCCGAAATTGCTGAAGCAGAGAATGCATTTGCACAAATGGCCAAAGATAAAGGGCTTCAAGCCGCATTTACATTCTTTGCCGCCGACAGTGCAGTTATCAACCGGGGAGATGTCCTTGTTAAAGGTAAAAATTCCATTTTCTCCTACTACGGCAAACCCAGCGGGCTGCAAAATGTTAAGTTGGAGTGGAAGCCTGATTTCATTGGAGTTTCCGCCAGCGGTGACTTAGGTTACACCTACGGAAAATACCACTTTTCCGGAATGGACTCCTTTGGAAAAATGATCGAAAACGAGGGAATTTTTCACACGGTTTGGGAGCGACAAGCCGATGGTTCCTGGAAGTTTGTTTACGATTAGAGGTATTCAAAAGTGTTTGCCCACAAGAGTATGGGTATAGCACAAGTAATCATAACGGTGTCTAATTTACTTTTTTTCGAAAGTACTATTAGAACAGCTGCAAATTCATGAAAACCGTCGAACTAATCTGTAACTATTGCTAAGGGAAGCCTAAACACCGACGCCAGCTCATCGGCCCAATCTAGCATATCCTCGTCGTCGGGTTCGCAGTAGCAGTTCACCATAACCTGCCTCCCCTCCCTGTGGGCAGCCTTGAGGCTAAGAAGAACTCTGTTTAAATGCTCCTGTGATATACCGTTGATATACCCCAGCCTCAAATTAAGTGTGAGCGGACTGACTCCCGTCTCAGCAACATAATTGTTGATCCATTGAACAACAGGATCAACTAAGACCTGAGGGTCGCTGGAAACAAATAATCCTTTAAGTTCAACCACGCCGAGCTCAGCATTGCAGGAAATTTCGGGGGTTAATTTAGTTGCTTCTTGGTGATATGAGTTTAGGGCCATGATTGGGGATTTTTTTGACCACTAAATTTATAATTAAAACTTTTAAACGAGAAATGGTTATAGATAAAAAAGAGGCACCAATTGTAATGGCGCCTCTTTTTATGAAATATTATTCCCCCTCTACTAGTTAAGAAAATGGCATTAAATGTAATGTTTTAGTAAAGGAAGCATCTTTTCGGCACCTATTAATCAGTGCCAACAAGATTCAAAATCTATTGAGCCTCCTTAAGTTTTGCCATATACATTGCAAAAGAGCGGTATAGGAAGTGAGTCCATTTTCCGAATGGCACAATAATTAAAGCCCACTGTACCAGCACAATCATATGGAACAGATACATCCATATATTATTCTCAAGAATATCGAGATCGATGAACAGCCTTACAACAAAAGCGGTGAGGCCCATCAACAGCAACCAGATTACAAAGAACCAATCGGATGGTTGAGAATGGCTACTTACCTCTTTTTTCTTTTTAATACGGCTCGACACAAAATCGATGGTTACTGCAAAAATGATAATACTCTCAATGTATCCAAGGACAATAACGAACATGTTAGTAGCGGAAAACCAATCGAGAAACACGGTGGTAAACAGCAGCGTCAAATAGCCAATCACTAGGATGAAATGCTCGAACCAGCGAAATTGGTTATCGTCGCAACCTAACGACCGCTTTTGGGTAAACATGTGCACTACCAGCTCCCCTATCGCCGTAAAGTAGGTTTTAATGGGAACTTTCACCTTCGGCTTGCCAATAACCAGCCACCACATCCGGACAATGTTTGGAAGCAGAATAATGGCAAATACGGAGGCTATGGCTATCATCTCAAATAAGTGACCAACGTGCATGATCTTCTCGAGATCGAAATTTTCGTAGGCACCATAAAAAATAACAGCAACGGCAGTGAGGATAAACATAACAATGCTCAATGACAAAGACTTGTAAAGAAGGCCTGAAAACCCGGTCCAGTCATAAACACCCGTAAGCCAGCGCCTGAGCGACATCATTAATTCGCCTGGGTTGGCCACTTGAGGGCAATTGGTAGTACATTCTCCACAGTAGTAGCAGAGCCATGGTTTTAATGAGGCCTTAATACCCTCCTCGTCTCCCAAAACGCTTAGGCGAACCATTTCACGGGGGAAAGAGTCGTTTTCGGTAGATAAAGAACAAATAGCGGTGCAGGTGCCACAGTTGTAG
>DATKTT010000129.1:0-19376 GCA_035530955.1 Williamwhitmania sp.
AGGCTACGTTATCTACGGCTCCTCTACCATGCTGGTTTACACCACAGGAAGAGGAGTTTTTGGTTTCACATTGGATGCTTCGATTGGTGAATTTTGCCTCAGCCATCACGACATTAAAACCCCTGTTGACGGAGGAATTTACTCCATTAACGAGGGAAACGAGCTGGAATTTCCGCAGGGAGTTGCAAACTACGTTGCCTACTGCAAAGCAAGCGACAAAGAGAGCGGAAGACCGTATTCGGCCCGCTATATCGGCTCGCTGGTTTCCGACTTCCATCGGAATTTGCTCAAGGGAGGAATATTTATCTATCCCCCAACTCTTAAGACTCCTGAAGGTAAGCTACGGTTGCTCTACGAATGCAACCCCATTGCCTTTCTGGCCGAGCAGGCTGGAGGAAAAGCAACTACTGGCAGCCAGAGAATTTTGGAGATTATACCCAAATCGTTGCACCAGCGGGTTTCGTTTGTCACCGGATCGTTAAATATGGTGAACAAGGCCATGGAATTCATGAATGCCGAACAAAAAAAGTAAGTCCTACCCGAAACAGTCAAATGAGCTGGCAGTTAATAACAAAAAATAGTATCGATGTCGCAAAGCGACTTTACGTCCCTCTTTTCTAAAAGCACCGCAATTCAAGAGCTGGCAGGAGCATCTGCTGGAGAGAATTCCCATATTTTGCTTACAAGCCTTCCAGGCTCGGCTGTGGCAATTGCTGCAGCACACACTCTCACTAAAGGAAACTATCTGTTTCTCCTTGGTGATAAAGAGGAAGCCGCATACCTATACAACGACCTTTGTAATCTGCTTCCGGAAGAAGAGATTCTCTTCTTCCCCTCCAGCTATAAACGGTCTATCCAGTTTGGAATTTCTGACCCGTCAGGCATAATTCAACGTACTGGCGTTTTAAGTCGGATGAAGCTGTCGCAAAATGATGCCATCGGCCAACGCCTAATTATTGTCTCCTATCCTGAAGCGCTATCCGAAAAAATCCCTGCTCAGGAGCAGATGGATAAAAACACGCTGGTACTATCAGTAGGAGAGAAAATTTCCATTACATTCACCGTTGAAGTGCTGCAGGAGTATGGATTCGAGCGGGTAGATTTTGTTTTTGAACCCGGACAATACTCTGTGCGCGGAGGCATTGTGGATGTTTTTTCCTACTCCAATAGCCGACCCTACCGGATCGATTTCTTTGGAGATGAGGTAGAATCCATTCGGGAGTTCGACATCGAATCGCAGCTTTCCAGCAACAAGGTCAACAAGATTGCCATTGTTCCCCACGTAAGCGCTGAACTCGACGGTGAGAAAATGGTGTCGCTCCTGAAATATCTGGGCCACAACACCCATATTTGGTTAAAAGATGGAGCACTCTTCACCGAAAAAGTTGCCACACTTTACCAGCTAACGGAGGAGTCGAGAGAACGTGTGGAGGACAGCCCTGGATGGCGGCATAAAGGCAGCGTGCTAATTACTGACAAAGATTTTAAATCAGTAGTTACCAAGAGCCCGCTTGTTGAGTTTGGCCAGTATCCGCTGTTTCGAGATGGGATAACCATTGACTTCAACATGGTTCCACAGCCATCGTTCAACAAAAATTTTGACCTTCTTGCCAAGAATCTGGAAGAGTCGAACCAAAACGGATACACCACCTACATCCTGTCTGACAACGAAAACCAAACGAAACGGTTACAGGAGGTAATTGCACAAACCTGTAAGGAACCCGTAACGGTGGAATTTATCAAGGTAAATATTCACGAAGGGTTTATTGACAAGGAGTTGAAGCTGGCGTGCTATACCGACCATCAGCTATTTGAACGTTACCATCGATTTAAAATTAAAGGGGAGTATAACCGCAGCGAAGCGCTCACAATTCAGGATATTAATAACCTGCAACAGGGTGACTATGTGGTACATATTGACCACGGAATTGGAACCTTCGCCGGACTAGTGAGAACCAATGAGAATGGACGTATTCAGGAGGCAGTAAGGCTTGTGTATCGCGACAGCGACGTGTTGCTTGTAAATATTCACAACCTTCATCGGATTTCAAAATTCAGGGGAAAAGATGGTGAGCCTCCCAAAATTAATAAGCTAGGCTCCGGAGCATGGCAGAAGCTAAAGCAGTCCACCAAGAAAAAGGTTAAGGATATTGCCAAAGATCTCATTGTCCTTTATGCTGAAAGAAAAGCGCAGCAGGGCTTTGCCTTTTCACCCGACACATACATGCAGCAGGAGTTGGAGGCTTCGTTCATTTACGAGGACACCCCGGACCAGCTAAAGACCACCAAAACTGTTAAGGAAGATATGGAACAGGCCATTCCAATGGATAGGCTTGTTTGCGGTGATGTTGGCTTTGGAAAAACGGAGATTGCAATCCGCGCCGCCTTTAAGGCTGTGGCCGATAGCAAGCAGGTAGCCATTTTGGTTCCCACCACCATTCTTGCCCTGCAGCACTACAAAACATTCAAAAACAGGTTGGCCAATTTCCCTTGTAAAATAGACTATGTGAGTCGTCTCCGCTCGTCGAAGGAACAAAAAGCCACTCTTGGTGAGGTTGCCAGCGGAAAGGTTGACATCATTATTGGTACGCATAAGTTGCTGGGGAAGGAGATAAAATTTAAGGACTTAGGGCTACTCGTAATTGATGAGGAGCAAAAGTTCGGAGTTAGCGCAAAAGAGAAGCTACGCCAGCTGAAGAAAAGCGTCGATACGCTAACCCTAACGGCAACACCAATACCTCGCACGTTGCAATTTTCGCTCATGGGAGCCCGAGACCTGTCTATCATTTATACACCACCACCCAACCGATATCCCATTGCCACGGAGCTGCATGTGTTCAACGAGACTATTATCCGCGATGCCATAAACTACGAGCTCGACCGTGGGGGTCAAGTATTCTTCCTGCACAACCGGGTGGCCAACATTCTTGAGATTGAAAACTATATTAAACGGCTTTGCCCTACCGTAAAAACAGTTGTTGCCCATGGCCAGATGGAAGGTGCACTTCTGGAAAAAACAATGCTTGCCTTTATTGAAGGCGATTACGATGTGCTGGTATCCACCACCATTATCGAAGCAGGATTGGACATTCCAAATGCGAACACCATAATCATTAACAATGCCCACATGCATGGGCTAAGCGACCTGCACCAGCTAAGAGGTAGAGTTGGCCGGACAAACCGAAAGGCCTTTTGCTACCTTCTTGCGCCTCCGCCAGCCACACTTACTGGTGAAGCACGCCGACGGCTAAAAGCAATCGAGGAGTTTTCTGACTTAGGCAGCGGTTTCAACATTGCCATGCAGGATCTCGAAATTCGGGGAGCAGGAAACCTTTTGGGTGGAGAGCAAAGCGGATTTATTGCCGACATTGGATTTGAAACCTACCATAAGATTCTCAACGAGGCCATTCAGGAGATGAAGGAGGAGGAGTTTAAGGATCTCTTTAAGGAGGAGATGGAGAAGCAGCTGGAAGAAGGAACTCACAACTTTATTCAGGATTGTCATATTGAAACCGATATGGATATAATGCTTCCTGATAGCTATATAGGAAGCACCACCGAAAAAATAAAGCTCTACCGCGAACTTGATAGCTTAAAGGACGAAGCCGCAGTGTGGAAATTTGAGGCCATGCTCACCGATCGCTTTGGAACACCGCCAACACAAGTGAACGAGCTGCTAAATGTAGTTCGGCTGAGATGGAACGCAATGAAGCTTGGATTTGAAAAGGTGATTCTGAAAAATGGCTTCATGGTGGCAAACTTCATTGGCAACCAAATGTCTCCCTTTTTCTCTTCGGATGCGTTTGCCGCTACCATGGCATATGTTCAACAAAACTCCAAGCGGTTTAAAATGAAAGAAACTACCAGCAAACTCTCCCTCGTAGTTCAGAATACCCGAACGGTGGAAGAGGCCCTTGCGCTCACAACTAAAATGTTGGAAATCATTCATTCTGAAAAAGTTACTACAAACAATAATTCACCAACTCAGAAGCAATGAACCTCGTTGTAGATATTGGAAATACGCGGGTAAAAGCAGCCACCTACGAGAATGGCGTGGTAGTTGACCAACTTGCCGTGGATTACGAAGGTCTAATTCAACTAACGCGCTGGATTGAGAGCCAGGCACCCTACTCTGGGGCAATTGTTTCTACGGTAAAGGAGGAAACCGATACTGCAACTCGCTTAATTTTAGCGGCTATACCGGTAGAGCCAATCATTCTTTCACACACCACTCCAATCCCCATAAAGAATTGCTACACGACACCCGAAACTTTAGGCAACGATCGACTTGCTGCCGCAGTGGCTGCTCACAACCTGTTTCCCAACAATAACGTTTTGGTTATCGACATTGGCACGGCAATAACCTTTGACCTCACAACCAGCCTTGGGGAATTTCTTGGAGGAAACATTTCACCAGGCATTGTGCTGAGATTAAAAGCGCTCCATAGCTTTACCTCAAAACTCCCCCTAGTTGAGGCAAACTTTCGGGCTCCCCGTATTGGGAAAAATACAGAGGAGGCAATCCAAGGTGGTGTTTATCAGGGTATTATATCTGAAATAGATGGTTTTATTAAAATTATCAGCAGCGAAGTTGACAGTTTAATGGTTATTTTGACTGGAGGTGATGCAAACTATTTTGTAGAAAATTTGAAAAACCCCATCTTTGTCAACCTCAATATTGTTATTGATGGCCTAAATATGATTCTAGAATACAATAAGAATGCGAGAAACGACTAAAGTAATTGCGTTCCCTGTTTTTTTCGTTGGAGTAGGCCCTGCAACTTTACCGTTCCAACGCAGCAGCTCGATTAAACAGAATCTGTTTGTTGGTTTTAAGGGTGATGATGTGAATATAATTTTTCAAGGTTTTGATAAACAAGCAGCACACAATATCAACAACCAGAATTATATTCACATAGAGGAAGTTAATGAAGGCATTGGATTATATACCGTAACTTCCACCCAGATTTTTGGTGCGAAAAAAGAATTTGTAAAATTTTGTAACTTCACCGATGAAAACAATCCGCTGGTTGAAATTGGCCAGAACTATCCAAGGATAAAGAATTGTTTAACAGAATTTACCAACGTTCACATAACTTTTGAAGCATTACATCCGTTTAATAACTCGATATCAACACATAACGCTTGGCAGGACAACAAAAAGAATAGAATGCTAAACCATAATCGGCTTACTGAGTATTTATATTTTGCTCAGGAGGTAGAAGTTTGTGTGCCTGTAATCAAGGAGTAACCATTGGAACGAACTAGTAATTAACGTCAAATATAATAACAATGAAAACAAAAAAATTACTCTTTATTCTGTTTGCTTTAGCCCTACCAATGTTGGCTGCGGCACAGATGAACATTAAAGACCCCAAAGATCCAAAATACGGCAGCGATAGCACTGCCCGCGTAACCTGTTTAAAGAATCTTTCGCTCTATGGAGAATTTATAAAGCAGGACAACTTCCATGATGCTAGAAAGCCTTGGATAAAGGTATTCACCCAATGTCCCGCCGCCAGCTTAAATACCTACATCAACGGCGCAAAGATATACAAGGACTTTATTGACAACACAACCGATGCTTCCAAAAAGAGCATGTATCTTGATACGCTGATGTTGATTTACGATAGGCGTATCGAAAACTTTGGCCGTAGAGGCTACGTGCTAGGAAGAAAGGCTATGGATTACATCCGTTACTATCCAGACAGCTTAACCACTGGCTATAAAATGCTAAACAAATCGGTGTCGCTTGACGAAGGTAAATCCGAAGAGATTATTCTGGCCATTCGCTTTCAGGTTGCCCTGCAGCTATACGCTAACAAAGTGCTTACTGCCAGCGATGTACTTAATCTCTATACTGAAAGTGAAGGTTATCTGACTAATCAGCTTGCAGCCAAACCCGATGATAAGTCTATCCTTAATGTAAAAGAGACTCTTGAGCAGCAGTTTGCCTCGAGCGAGGTTGCCTCCTGCGACAATTTGGTTAACCTTTTTGCCCCTAAGTTTAAGGCAACCCCGGACGATTTAGACCAAAACAAGAAGATAGTTGCCATGCTTTCAGCCAAAAACTGTAAAGATCCGCTACTATACGACGCCAGTGAAAAGGTATACTCGGCACAACCAACAGCCGACGCAGCCTACAATCTTGGAAAAATGTTTGAAACCAAGGGAGATTATACCAAGGCTACCCAATACTACAAAGCGGCCATCAGCAGCCAAACCAATCTCAAAGAAAAATCGAAAATCGATGTAGTACTTGGAGTGCTTTACAATAGGGAACTTAACGACAAGCCCACAGCTAAAGGTTTAGCCTACGACGCAATTAAGGCTGATCCAGCTAACGGATATGCCTACATTCTCCTCGGCAATATTTATGTAGGCGTTAAAAATTGTGGCGATGATGATTTTGCTAAATCGGCAATTTACTGGCTTGCAGTTGACAAATATACCAAAGCAAAGCAGGTTGACCCCTCACTTGCCACTGAGGTCACCAAACTTATTGATACCTATAGCCAATACTTCCCCAGAAAGGAAGATGTGTTCTTCCACGGTCTTGCAGCTGGACAATCGTACACCGTTGGCTGCTGGATCAACGAAACAACAACCGTTAGGTAATTACATTAATTATCCTTAGTGAAAAGATTTTTGATTCATCTTTTGAAGGTTGCAGCCTTTTGCGGGGCTGCATCCTTCATTATTTCCTGTACCAACGATTTAGATGTGGTTAAGTCTCTTAATGTAGACGAAAGCCAGGCAACTCAAACAGGCAAGCACATAACCACCTTGTACTCAGAAGGCGGAAAAATTAAGGTGAAAATGATAAGCCCCGTTCTTCAACGATTTGAGAACGCGGAGGATCCAAAAACTATTTTTCCACAAGGTCTTGAAATTTTTTTCTACGACCAAAACAACAAGGTATCATCCTCCCTTATCTGCAATTACGCCATCTACTACGAGGTACAAAAGTTGTGGGAAGCCCGCAACAACGTTATTGGCAAGAACACCAAAGGAGAGACACTGAACACTGAGCGGCTTTTCTGGAATGAAAAAACACGCAGAATATATTCCAATGACTATACCACCGTAAAGAGTGTTGATGGAAGTGTATATCGCGGGAATAAATTTGAGTCAGATGACCACTTCGAAAACTACACGCTATCCGGCTTCTCCGGAAACATAAATATTAAAAATGAATAACAAGCTTGGAAAGTTAATACTTGGCCTGTGGTTAGTATTGGCCATTGCCTGCTTCACGTTTGGAGTATACCAAACCATGGCGCAAGGTTTTGGAAAAAGTTTCATGTTTTTTATATTAGGCACTGTATCTCTTATAATGTTCTATATTCGACGCATTGTAATGAAAAAAGTGTCAAAGTAAAGCATGGAAAGCATGTGGAACCATATAGTGGTGATTCTCCTTTCTCTATTCTTTAGTGCCTTCTTCTCTGGGGTTGAAATTGCCTTTATTTCAGCAAACCGGTTAAAGCTGGAGCTGGATCGAAAAAAAGGTGCGCTGGGAGCAAGAATTATAGAGCTGTTTGCAAGGCACCCTGGCCAATTCATAGCCACCATGCTGGTTGGCAACAACATTGCATTGGTGGTTTATGGTATTGAGATGGCCAATGTGCTGGAACCTTTCCTTAAAATTTACTTTTCTTCGGAGGCGGCACTCCTAACCCTTAAAACCATACTCTCCACCATTGTTATCCTTTTTACGGCAGAATTTTTACCTAAAGCACTATTCCGGCTAAACCCCAATGCCATTCTTACATTTTTCTCCTTCCCTATCACCATCCTTTACATTCTCTTTTACCCGCTAGCCAAGCTTTCAACCACACTTTCCCTTTTTATCCTCCGCCTATTTTTTAGGGTAAGAATTCACGATACCAAACACAAAAGGCTGTTCGACAAAATTGAACTCTCCGACCTGATCAGCGAAACATCTTCGAAGAAGGCCGAAGTAACTGGCCATGAGCAGCATGACATTAAAATTTTCCGGAACGCCTTGGGATTCCAAGACTTGAAGGTAAGGGAGTGTATGATTCCACGAACCGAAATCGAGGGAGTGGATTTGGACGCTGACCTTGAAGAAATCCGAAGTGCCTTTATCCGAACCAACTTCTCCCGGTTGCTGGTATTTCAGGAATCGCGCGATAACATTATAGGGTATCTAAACTCAAAAGATCTCTTTCATAACCCTGAAAACATTCAAAAGATGTTGAAGGCGGTGGATTTCATCCCCGAAACAATGCCTGCCCACAAGCTGCTTACCAACCTAATTAAATCGCACCAGAATCTTGCCATTGTAGTGGATGAGTTTGGTGGAACCGCCGGTATGGTGACCCTAGAAGACCTCATGGAAGAGATATTTGGTGAAATTGAGGACGAGCACGACTCCGACGATTTGGTTGAAAAAAAGCTTAGCGAAAGCCAGTTTGTGTTTTCAGGACGATTGGAGGTAGACTACCTTAACGAAACCTACCTACTCAATATTCCAGAGGCTGATGACTACGAAACCATTGCAGGATTTCTGATTTTCCAAAACGAAAGCATCCCCGCACAGGGAGACACCATAAACATTGACAGATTTCGTGTGAAGGTTTTAAAAATGTCGGGGACGCGAATCGACCTTGTTCACCTCACCTTGCTTGAAAAATCGTAGCCAATTACAGAGCATAATGGAAGCTGAAGTTGACTACGGTGTGTAAAGAGCTCTTTTTTTTGCCTTAAATGAAAAGGCAAAAATGAAAATTGCTATATTCGTAACCTCATATTTTTGAAAGTAAATCATAAATTATAAGCTAAATGGCTACACTAGAAAAACTCAGGAACAAAGCTGGCGTGCTCGTTGCCTCAGTTATTGGTCTTTCTCTTCTCGCATTTATCCTTGGTGACTTTTTAAGTTCGGGAAAAGCGTTATTCTCCAAACAGGACAACATGGTTGGTCAAATTGCTGGAGAAAACATTTCCTATCAAGATTATTTAGCCTTGGTAACGCAACTTGAAGATAATCAAAAGGCAAATACTAACCAAGCCAGCGTTCCCGAAGCTCAAATGGAGCAGCTCCGTGATTACGCTTGGAAATCATTGGTAGAAAAGTACACCATCCAAAAGGAGATTGCAAAAGTTGGTGTTTCCATCTCCCCTGAAGAGCTATTTGACCTCGTTCAGGGAAAAAATCCCTCTCCACTCGTAAGCCAATACTTTACCAATCCAAAAACTGGTGAGTTTGATAGAAATGGAGTAATTAATTTTCTGAAGAACATGGAGTCCAACCCGAAGGCAAAACAGGCTTGGCTGGCTCTTGAGCAGGAGATTATTAAGTCTCAGCTGCAGAACAAATACCAAACCCTAATATCCAAGGGTATGTACGTTACTAGCCTGCAAGCCAAGGAGGCGGTCAACGATTTGGATCACAAAGTTTCTTTCACCTATGTTGGCAAACCATATAACTCCATTTCGGATTCGTCCGTTGCTGTTTCGGAGAGCGAGGTAAAAGAATACTACAAGTCTCACCAGAGTTCATATCAGCAAACCGCCTCAAGAGATATCGACTACCTCGTTTTTCCAATTGTTCCGTCACAGGAGGACTATGCAAAGGCAAAAGAGACGGTTGACAAACTTGCACCTGAATTTAAGGCTTCTGCAGATCCAATGCAATTTGTAACCCTCAACTCTCAAAGAGATGATGACAAGCATTTTTACAAACCATCAGAACTGGATGGCCAAGTGGCAGAATTTGTAAAAACAGCCAAGCAAGAGGATATGCTGGGCCCTATTTTCGAGAACGATATCTATAAATTTTACCGTCTTGCAGATTCAAAAATGATATCGGACTCTGTTAAGGCTCGCCAAATTGTTATTCGGCCTGATCAAAATAATCAGGATGCTTACAACAACGCAAAATCCTTGGCCGATAGCCTCACCTTAGTAATTAAAAAGGGTGGAAACTTTGCCGATATAGCCAGAAAATACTCTGCCGATGATCGAACCTCTGCTAATGGTGGTGAAATTGGATGGTTTAAGGAAGTTGACAACAACCCCATTGTTGCGGCTTGTTTTAATGGCAAGAAGGGTGAGGTTGTTTCTGTAGAGGCGCAGGATGGAATCCACATCCTTCAAATTGAGGATAAGGGCCCAGAAGTTAAGAAATACAAGCTTGCCACGGTTGAAATTGATGTGGTACCTAGCGACCGTACCTATCAAGACATCTATTCCAAAGCCAGTAAGTTTGTTGCAGAGTATAACTCTCTCGACAAATTTGAAAAGGCAAGTAACGAGCCCAAATACTCGCAACAAAAACGTGTTGCCAATAACATTAAGGAAAATGATAAAACCATTGCAGGACTTGATAAACCAAGAGATATTATTCGGTGGGCCTTCAAGTCAGACAAGGGTGATGTTTCACCTGTATTTGAGCTAAACGACCAATTTGTAGTAGCAACGCTCACCGCTGTCAGAAATGATGGGACAACTCCTCTTGAATCGGTGAAAAACGAAATTGAATATCAGGTAAAGAAGGAAAAGAAGGGCGACCTCCTTGCCAAGCAACTGATAGAGGCTTCCAACGGCGTAACCAGCATTGAAGTTCTTGCCTCAAAGCTTAACCTTTCGCCAATGGATGCTGCCAATATTTCTTTTTCTTCCTACATTGTTCCCGGGGCAGGAATTGAACCCAAGCTAATTGCAGCTGTTAGCATTGCCGAAAAGGATCAGATGTCGAAGCCGGTAATTGGATCTAACGCCGTTTACATGTTCAAAATTAACCAGGAAAACAACGACTCCACTATGACCGTGAAAGATGCCCAACAACGACTAATAATGATGTTTGGTAACTTTGCTTATAGGTCAGCAGCACAAGCCATAGAAGATGCTGCTAACATAAAAGATAAACGTTCGAAATTCTTTTAGACTAGTCATTTCAATGATATAATAAAAGGGACCCCAACGGTCCCTTTTATTATAGTATATCGAATGGGAAGTAGTGCTAGGAAAGTAGCTTCTTAACCAGCTCGGAGATGGCTCTGCCCTCTGCCTTTCCAGCCAGCTCTTTGCTGGCAATGCCCATTACTTTTCCCATATCCTTAGCCGTTTGAGCACCCACACGGGCAATAATCTCTCTTATTGCCTTGTCGAGCTCCTCTGGTGAGATTTGAGCAGGCAAAAACTCCTCAATAATTTTTGCTTCAAAGAGTTCCTTTTCGGCAAGTTCTGGTCGGTTTTGCTGAGTGTATATCTCAGCCGATTCCTTCCGCTGCTTTACTTGCTTTTGCAACATCTTTAGCTCATCATCGGGTGTGACAACGTAATGAATTCCCTTTTCTGTTTTCAGCAAAATCACACCATTTTTTACCGCACGTAAAGCTTCAAGACGCTCTTTCTGCTTTGCCAGCATCGCCTCCTTGATGGCCTTATTGATTATTTCCTCTAAACTCATAGCGTTTATTATTAGTCAACTTGATCGTGAAGGTACGAATTGTTTGGTTTCAAAGGCAGCTCGTTATCTTCGGAAAGCGTATACTTTGAAACCGATTCTGTTTTGGAGTATTCCTTATCCTCGAGAACAACATTTTTTCTTACGTAGGCTGGCTCCTTTTCGGCTTGCTCTACTGATAGTTCCGACTTGTGAATAGGACCACTAGGCGTTTTTGAAACCGGCCGAGCCTTTCCGGCATCAGCAAGTAAATCCTCGGTTAACGTTTTAACCACAAATCCATCTTCCTCAAATGCGTCATCGTTAGTTCTAAAATCTAAGGCTGCCTGACGAAAATTATCCCTTTCAAAGGTAATGGTCGATCCAACTTTAGGTTCGGTCAACGTGTGTTTCTCGCCTTCCAACGTTATTACATCCACCTTTTTGGGTTGGCGGGTATATAGTTCAGGTATGCTACTTGTAGCAAATCCTGTGGCAATAATGGTTACATTCACCTCATCTTGCAGGCTTGCATCAGCGCCATTACCCCAGATTAGGTCTAGCTCATTGCCGGCAGAGCCATGGATGTACTCGGTAATTTGGCTTATCTCGTCCATGGTAACCTCCTTGGTGCCGGAGGTGATGTTGAGCAGGATATTTCTAGCTCCAGATATATCGTTGTTGTTAAGCAATGGTGATGCCAGCGCGGCCTCAATGGCTCTAACGGCTCTGTTCTCACCGGAAGCTCGTCCGGAGCCCATAATTGCAACCCCTGAGTTTGTCATAATAGTTTGCACATCGGCAAAGTCCACGTTGATATAACCGCTCACCGTTATGATTTCAGCAATACCCTTTGCTCCAACGGTCAACACATCATCGGCTTTGGAAAATGCTGCAGACACTGGCAAATCACCATATATCTCCCGTATCTTCTCGTTGTTAATAACCAGTAGGGAATCAACGTGCTGCTGTATTTCGGCAATTCCGTCGAGGGCTTGGGCTATCCTGCGCTTTCCTTCAAAACGGAAGGGAATGGTAACAATGGCAACAGTGAGAATGCCCATGTCCTTGGCTGCCTTTGCAATTATTGGAGCAGCACCGGTTCCTGTTCCGCCGCCCATGCCAGCGGTAATAAATACCATTTTGGTGTGCTCGGAAAGTACTCGCTCAATACTTTCGAGATTCTCAATGGCGGCCTGCTTACCTACATCGGGTTTATTGCCTGCCCCCAATCCCTGAGTAAGGCTCTCCCCTAGCTGGATTTTAATAGGAATAGGACTTATGGCTAAGGCCTGAGCATCGGTATTGCACACCACAAAATCCACATCCTTTATCCCCTGCCGAAACATGTGGTTTACGGCATTACTTCCACCTCCTCCAACGCCAATTACTTTAATGATTGACGGACCGGATGGTGCAAGATCGAAATTTATTAAGTCCTCAGCCATAGCTCTATTTTTTAAAATTTTATAACATCTTAACCATTACATTTCCGAGTCGTTTTCCTCAAAAATCTCGGTAAATCTTTTTTTCATGTTGTCCAGGAGACCACTCTTTTTGGATTGAGATCTCTGGCTCTTTTCCTCGCTGCCAACAGCCATTTTTTCTGCCACTACTTTGGTTCCTCCACTTAATGGTAGCTCAGCGGACTCCTCTTGATCTTCAAAACGAGGATTATCACCGTAGTGTTCAAACCCTTTTAGAACTAATCCAACACCCGTGGAAAATAAGGGTTGGTTGATCTCTTCACCCGAATCAGCCGAAAGGTGCTCGTTGGGTTTTCCAATCCGAACATCCATACCCGTCTTAAACTTAATGAGCTGGGGTAGATGACGCAATAACGATCCACCACCGGTAATAACCACACCAGCACTTAGCTTATCGGCCACTCCGCTACTCTCAATCTCAAACATAACGGCATCAATAATCTCCTCCATGCGGCTCTGAATAATGTAAGCCAATGTGCGGAAGCTTATCTCCTTGGGCTCCCTTCCACTTATTCCGGGAATAGAAACAATTTTATCCTCTGGAGCAAGGTCACCCAATGCCGATCCAAATTGAACCTTCAGCGCCTCGGCCTGACGGAGCAAGATGGAGCAACCCTCCTTAATGTCGTTGGTAATTACATTCCCGCCAAATGGAATAACGGCGGTATGTCGCACAACGCCATCGTAGTATACAGCAAGGTCGGTAGTACCACCTCCAATATCCACAAGTGCTACGCCAGCCTCCTTCTCATCATCGGTAAGCACAGCAGCGGCAGAAGCCAGTGGCTCAAGAATCAATTCGCGCACCTTAAGGCCTACCCGGTTGATGCACTTCTCTATATTTTTTGCCGAGGCAATTTGGCCAATAACAATGTGGAAGTTGGCCTCCAACCGGCGCCCAGTCATTCCCACTGGATTCTTCACTCCCGACTCATTATCGACCATGAAGCTTTGGGGGATTATATGGATAATCTCCTCACCAGCATCGAGAGGGATTTTTTGCATGTCGAGGATAAGCGCCTGGATATCCTCCTTCTTTATCTCATTCTCGAGCGAGTCGCGGTTTATGTAGCCCCGGTTACGTATGCTCTTTATGTGCTGCCCGGCAATTCCAACAAACACCTCGTCGAAAATAATTCCCGACTTCAGCTGAACCTCCTCCACCGTTTGCTGGATAGCATTAACAGTTTCCTCAATATTTAGGACTACTCCCCGCTTGATACCCTTCGACTCAGCCTTACTGTAAGCCAAAATATGTAACTTTCCACTTCGGGTTTTCTTGCCCACCAAAGCAACCACCTTGGTGGTTCCCAAATCAATTGCTGCTACGTACTCATTTTTCTGTGTCATGGCCATACTATCTTTTTGTGCAAACTACCTGATTGCTGAACTTTAAATTAATTGACTTATAGGTATTCCAGCCAACGGACGGTAAACCTATTTGATAAAAGGCGTAAAGTTTACTTAACTTGTAGGTGAAGTTCTCCAGCCCACCCATCTGTACCGATTGATTTCCTACCCTCGTATAAAACTCAATATCATGATTTCCAGCAACAAACACTTGCTGAATTTGAGCCTTCCAAAAATCGTGATCATTCACATACTTGGCAAACCGATACATCATTACCAGCAGTGGTACAGGTGCTCCCTCCTCCGCTGGAACCATCTCCTCTATATTTTGAACTCCTTTTGGATAATCAATATTACCGTTGGCTACAAATACATGTGCAGTGTAGCTACTAGAAAATGGGAAAATAAAACCATCCTCGTCGATGTAAAAGCTGTTGCCATCGTGTGGAATCACTCGGATTATTGGATTGCGCTGGGTAACGTCAATTCGAAGCAGACCATCAGCACCTGCATATATCTCCAAGTTTCCAATGGTTTTTAGCATCTCCAACTTTTGCTCCAGGAGGCTCGTATTAATGCTCCAAATGGGCTGTCCCACAACTTTAAAACCAGAGTTAGCCAGCATATTGGACACGTCGCGAGAGGAGACAAAGTGGTTGGTTACGCTATCGCGAATAAAAATTCTAACGCCCATGCAGGTAACCTCACTCATCTTGGCGGAAGAAAACGATAGCGCCACCACCAGGTAGGTAATAATCCCTATCCAGGCAGCCATTAGCCGTATACGTTTCCACTTTATCGAATTCATTGCGAATACTTTTTCTCTAACATTTGCTGAACTGGGGTTACCAGCTTATCAATATCACCGGCACCCATCATTATTAATACCTCCAAATCGTCCCGCTCAGCGAGCAATCGGACTAATGCCTCCTTGCTTACCAGCTGCTTTTTTGAAATTGAAATCATATCGAGCAGCAGCATCGAACTCACGCCAACAATAGGTTCCTCCCTTGCTGGATAGATATCGAGCAAGTAAAGCTCATCGAGCAAGCTTAGGCTTGCAGCAAAATCGCTAGCCAAGTCTCTTGTTCTTGTAAATAGATGCGGTTGAAACACGCCAGTAACTTGTTTGCCAGGAAAGGCTTCCCTCATGGCAGCGATGGCTGCTCGAAGTTCTACCGGATGATGCGCATAATCGTCAACCAGCACCACATCATCTTGCTTAAAGCGAATGTCGAACCTACGGCGAACCCCCTTAAACGAGGCTATACCAATACGAAGCTCTTCAGCCGAAATACCCCCCAGTAACGCTAATGCTGAAGCTGCCACTGCATTTTCCATGTTCACGTGGCCAGGTAAATGGAGCTGAAGGTCGCTAATTATCCCCTGGGGTGTTACTAGGTCGAATATGGAAACACCATTTTCAATCCTGATCGATTGGGCATAATAATCGCACTTCTGGTGTAGCGAATACCTGTAAACAGCAATATCCGTCCTATCGATTTCGACGCTAACACCCATTTTAATTACAACAGCACCGCCAGCTTTTACTTGAGCCACAAATTGAGAAAATGCAAGTGCTATTGCCTCATAGGTTTGGTATATATCAAGATGGTCGGCATCGATGGAGGTAATAACGGCAAAGTCAGGGAAAAGCCTCAAGAATGATCGATCGTACTCATCGGCCTCAACCACCAAGTTTTGTGATCCACCGCCAGCCAAAAAATTTGTTCCATAGTTTTTCGAAATGCCGCCCAGAAAAGCGCCACATCCCACTCCTCCAGCTGTTAGTAGGTGCGCCACAAACGTGGTAATTGTTGTTTTGCCATGAGTTCCCGAAACGGCAATGGTGCGTTTCCCCCTTGATAGCTCACCCAGCACCTCCGACCGTTTTAATACCTTAAAGCCTTGACTTCGGAACCAATTCAGTTCCAAATGGTGTGTGGGAACAGCTGGGGTATAAATAACTATGGTACCCTCGGCAACCATAAACGGCTCCGGGATAAGCGCTACCTCATCGCTAAAATGAATACTCATACCCTCTGTAATCAAATTATGGGTAAGGTCGGTAGAAGTGCGGTCGTAACCTGCCACGGCCTTTCCTTCACCAGCAAAATAGCGAGCAAGGGCACTCATCCCAATGCCACCAATGCCAATTAAATAGACCCTATCAACCTTTTCGATATTCATTTTAGCTCCTTTGCAAGATTAATTACTTCATGAGCGATGGCTGCTGCTGAGTTTGGCAAAGCCAAGGCAAAAATATTTTTTTTAAGCTCTGCCAACCGAGTGCTATCCTTAACCAACTCAATGGCTCGAGGCATTAGCAACTTCGCCGAATCATCGTCGGCTACCATTACGGCAGCGTTACGCGACACTAGCGACATGGCATTCTTGGTTTGATGGTCCTCTGCCACGTTAGGCGAAGGAATCAGAATGCAAGGTTTGCCTACCAAGCACAACTCAGAAATGGTACCTGCGCCAGCTCTTGAAACTACTAGATCCGCTGCTGCAAATGCAAGGTCCATGCGGTATATAAAGTCGTAAGCCTTTACGTTAGGAAGGTTATAGCTGGAGAGAACTCTTTTGGCATCGAAGAAGTAGCCCTTACCCGTTTGCCAGATTACCTGCACTTCGCTATGAATGAGAATATCCATGCTTAGTTCAATACTTCGATTCACCGTTTTCGCGCCCAAACTGCCACCCAGAACAAGAATGGTTGGCTTTGCCGGATCAAGGTTGAAAAACGAAATAGCCTCCCCCTTCAATTCATCCACCTTATCCTTGTTAAGGTCAGCCCTTACAGGATTCCCTGTAAGCAATATTTTCTGCTTTGGAAAGAACTTCTCCATTCCCTCATAAGCGACGCAAATCTTACTTGCCTTTTTTGCCAGCATACGATTTGTAATGCCTGCAAAGCTATTCTGCTCCTGGATAAGGGTTGGAATGCCCATTCGTGAAGCTGCGTATAGTGTAGGCCCACTGGCGTAACCACCAACCCCAACCACTACATTGGGTTTAAACTCCCTAATTATCTTTCGTGCAATCCTCAAGCTGCGGTAAAACTTGATTGGAACAGCTAAATTTTTGAGCGTTAGCTTGCGCTGAATTCCCACAACGGGCAACCCAACGATTTTAAATCCTGCAGAGGGAACCTTCTCCATCTCCATTCTGCCCTCCGCACCCACAAATAAGATCTCAGCATCAGGATCGGCAACCTTCACCGCCTGAGCAATTGAAATGGCAGGAAATATATGCCCACCGGTTCCTCCTCCGCTAACTATTAACCTTAGCCCCATTATCATCAGTAATTACATCATTATCCTTTTCGTCCAAGCTGCGACTCACGCTTAAAATTATGCCAAGTGCCACGCTGGTAAATATGAGTGAACTTCCACCCATACTCACCATTGGCAATGGCTGACCCGTTACTGGAAACAGGTGAACTGCCACAGCCATGTTCACTAGTGCCTGAAAAACGAGGAGCAGGGTAAGCCCAATGGCCAGAAATGCTGGAAAAGTTCGCTTACTCTTACGCACAATAACCCCCGCTCGAAACAGTAGAATCAAGTATAAAAAGAGCACAAAGATGCCTCCTACAACTCCGTATTCTTCAATGATTATTGCATAAATAAAATCGGAATATGGGTGAGGCAAATAGTTTCGTTGGGTACTATTACCCGGACCCTTGCCCAAAATTCCACCTGTGGCAATGGCAATTTTCCCCTGCTCTACCTGATAACCAACCCCGCCATTGCCATTTCCGTCAACAAAGTTTTCAATTCTATGCTTCCATGTTCCAATACGATTTCCCAGTGGTGTTTTTGCTGCCACTAGCAAAAATAATCCAAAGGCAACTACGCTTATGCCAAAAACCATGACAAGGTGTTTTAGGCTGATTCTTCCAACAAAAAGCAGTATGGTGCAGGTTAGTCCAAGCAAGGCTGCTGTGGAGAAGTTGGCCGGTAGAATTAGCATGCATACCAAACCTATTCGGAGTATGAGTGGAATAAATGTCTCCTTGAGATTCTTAATCTGGTCCTGCTTTTGAGCCAACGTTCTTGCAACATACATAATTAGTGCCAGCTTTGCTAAGTCGGAGGTTTGAACGGTAAAGCCCAAACCGGGGATTACTAGCCAACGGGAAGCATCGTTAAGGTTAGCACCAAAAAGTAAAGTAACTAGCAGAAGCGGTACACTGACGAACAGTAGTAGCTGGGCAAACTTCGAGAATATGCGGTATGGAAGAAGATGCGTTATGTAGATAATCATAAAACCAACGCCCAAAAACATCAGCTGCTTCATGAAGTAAAAGGTCGTGTTACCACCTTTAAGTCTGTATGCCAACGAACCAGTGGCAGAATATACAACCAGCAGCGATACAATCGTCAGCAAGAAGGCCACCATCCAGATCACCTTGTCTCCCTTAAAATATGTTGCTAGAACATTCTTCACTGTTTTTTCATAGGTTTTATATTCAACACCATTTTATTCTTGCCCTAATATCAACCTCAATTATCTGTCCAACGTCAAGCAAGATATTTTACAGCTTACGAGTTGCCTCCTTAAATTTTCTTCCCCTATCCTCATAGTTCTCAAACAGGTCGAAGCTGGCGCAAGCTGGCGACAACAGTACAGTATCGCCCTTAAAAGCTAATGCATAGGATTGCTTTACGGCCTCCTCTGCCGACATGGTATCCACAATTGTTGAAACCACACCCTCAAATGCAGCGTGAATTTTGGAATTGTCTACCCCTAGGCAAACAATGGCCTTCACCTTATTTTTTACCAGCTCCATTAGCTCACCATAATCGTTGCCCTTATCAACACCGCCAACAATCCAAACCACCGGGGTTGTCATGCTTTCGAGCGCATACCAGGTTGAGTTGATGTTTGTAGCCTTGGAATCGTTAATAAAGGTGACACCTCTAACCTTAACCACTGGTTCCAAGCGGTGTTCGACACCCTGAAAATCAGCGAGGCTTTGACGAATAAACTCCTTGCGGAGGTGTAGCACATGGCCGGCTATTGCAGCAGCCATGGAGTTGTAAACATTATGCTTACCTTTTAATGCCAGCTCTTCGATACTCATAGTGAATTCAGAGTTGTTATATTTTACATGT
>DATKTT010000130.1:0-3651 GCA_035530955.1 Williamwhitmania sp.
CGCTTATGCTTATTTTGCTGATTGCGGGATTCATCAAACCGGGTTATGCTATCCTGCCCAATAACGTTGTGAAAATCGGGTTCCACTTCCGGTTGTTTAGAGGTGGAAGATATCTCCACAACTATGGGTTCACAAAGCATGTCAACCTTTACTCCCTGCTTATTCTGACTAACAATCTCCTTTACTCGGTCTACAGGTACAGGAGTGATGTTTACAATTGTATTGGGGTCGAAGCTGTACCACATAATACGCTTAAAAATATCGGTCTTCACGTGGTATGCCGTTCCATCCTTTGTCTCGAGAGGGATGGTTGTTCTGGGGAAATCCTTCTGTGCATCTATGTAGCTGTCGAGCTCGTAGTTTAGGCAACACTTGAGCTTACCACATTGGCCTGCCAACTTCTGAGGATTGAGCGATATTTCCTGGTATCGAGCAGAATTTGTGGTCACAGAAACAAAGTTCGTAATCCAGCCTGAGCAACAAAGTTCACGACCGCAGGAGCCGATGCCACCAATTCGCCCAGCCTCTTGGCGGGCACCAATCTGGCGCATCTCAATACGAACCTTAAACTCCTCTGCCAAAACTTTAATTAACTCCCGAAAATCAACACGCTCATCGGCAATATAGTAGAATATGGCTTTGGTCTTATCGCCCTGAAACTCCACATCACCAATCTTCATGTTCAGCTTGAGCGAATTGGCTATTTGCCGAGCCTTAATCATGGTGGTGTGCTCCATGTTAATGGCTTCCTCCCACTTCTGAATGTCTACCGATTTTGCCTTCCGATAAACCTTCTTCATTTCAGCGCTGGACAGGTCAACGCCAAATTTGGCTGCCTGAAATCGCACCAGTTCGCCAGTTAGCGAAACAATGCCAATATCATGTCCCGGCGATGCCTCAACGGCAACGATATCACCTTTTGAAAGATTTAACTTATTTGCGTTCCGGTAAAAGCTCTTGCGCGTATTTTTGAACCGAATCTCTACAACATCAAACTCAATACCCGTGGTGGGTAGATCGTTTAGCCAATCGTAGGTAGCCAGCTTATGACAACCTTCTTTTTGGGTACTTACAAGCTCCCCTTGCTCATTTTCAGAAAAACCACAGCCTCTGCAGCAATCCGATGTATATGTTTTAGACATTATTCCTCTGGTTTATATTATTATCTGGTATTTACTGAAAACAGCCACATTAAAAGCTGTTTTGGCTAATCTGCCAAGCTCCACAATACCATACCTTAAATTATTCAACTTGCAAAATTAGCTATTTTTTAGAGTTTATGACTTTTACCATCTTTAGAACCAAATCGGTAAAAATAACTTTAGGATTGCCGTTTTGGCTAATCTGAAGAAAGGCAAGATTCATCTCCCTATATATCACTTGGGCAACTTCTGCAGGAATGTAGGGGGAAAAGTTGGTAACAAAAACCTCTTCGTTCTTTCCTGGAAAGGCAAGATCGGTAAGCCCCATGTTGGTCATAAGGCTGTCGCGGGTAAGCTTTTCGGCATACTCAAAAAAGTTTTTTTGCCGCTCCCTACCAATGGAGGCCATCTCCTCCGCCCATTCCATCAACCCTAGGACATCCTTCTTATACGACAACCTCATCATTTGCTGAAATGCCTCAAACCAGTTGATACTTTGGCTTCCCTCGGCTGCCAACTGCTGGGCAAGAGCAAAGTTACCATTGGCGATTCGAGCAATGGATTGGGCCATAAAAGGCTCAACGGCCAGCCGGTCCTCCAGCGCGGATGCTAAGCCCTGACGATCGATATGGGGAACCTTTATCAGCTGTGTCCGCGATAGAATGGTTTTGATAATTCGTTCCGAGTTTTCAGAAACGAGCATAAATAGTGTTTTTTCGGGGGGCTCCTCAATTAACTTGAGCAGCTTATTAGCCGAAACCTCGTTCATGCGCTCCGGTAGCCATATTACTACAACCTTATATTCCGACTCAAACGACTTGAGGCTTAGCTTACGAATTATTTCCGACGCTTCGTTTTTACTAATGCTGCCCTGCTTATTCTCTATCCCAATGTATTCATACCACTTGTTCTCGCTAAAATATGGCGACAAAAGAAATAGCTCGCGCCATTTGGCAAGAAAATGATCGCTGCGCACATCTTTGTCAGAATCTTTGGTGGTGTTAACGGGAAAAATAAAATGAAGATCTGGATGTATTAACTTTTGATACTTTTTGCAGGAGTGGCATGTTCCGCAGGAATCATTTTCCGTTGGGTTTTCGCAGCAAACCATCTGACCATAGGCAATAGCTAAGGCGAGATTTCCAGAACCCTCTGGCCCTAAAAAGAGCAATGCATGTGGAATTCTACCCTCTTTTATCGTCTGTATCAGCTGTTGCTTAACCTGCTCCTGCCCAACTATATCGCGAAAGAACATTACTCTGCAATTTTGTGTTTTGAAAAATAACTAAATGGTGCTCAAAGTTAACAAAAATAGTTAGAGCATTACGGAAACGATTCCGTAGAAAAATTGCGGACTCTCGCTTCTGTTATCGTCAAAACACTACTTTTTTGCGTAACTTTACCGTTCAGTTTTGACAGAGACTTATTTCACGATAATAAACAAATTAAGCTATGGTAACAATTGACAGCTACAATTTTGCGGGGAAGAAGGCAATCGTTAGGGTTGACTTTAATGTGCCACTCAACAAGCAAACACTAGAAGTAACTGATGATACGCGCATCCGTGGAGCCTTACAAACCATACAGAAAATTGTTAAGGACGGAGGTTCTGCCATCCTAATGTCGCACCTTGGACGTCCATCTGGAGTGGAGGCAAAGTATTCGCTAAAACCAGTAATTGCAGTTCTTTCTAAGCTGCTTGGTGGCAAGGAAGTTAAGTTTGCCGACGACTGTATGGGTGAATCGGCTAAAAAAATGACTGCTGCTCTCAAGCCGGGAGAAGTTCTCCTGCTGGAGAATCTTCGATACTATGAAGAGGAAGAGGGAAAGCCTCGCCTTCCAGACACGGCTACCGACGAGGAGAAAAAAGCTGCAAAGGATGTTGTGAAGGAAAAGCAAAAAGAGTTTACCAAACAACTGGCCAGCTATGCCGATTGCTATGTGAACGATGCCTTTGGAACTGCGCACCGTGCTCACGCATCTACTGCACTCATTGCACAATATTTCCCTGGCAATAGTATGTTTGGCTACCTTATCGAAAGCGAACTTAAGGCCATGGATAAGGTGCTCAAGGCTCCTGAAAAACCATTTACAGCCATTATGGGTGGTGCCAAGGTTTCCGACAAGATTTTACTCATTGAAAATCTCCTAAACCGCGTTGACAACCTAATTATTGGTGGTGGTATGACATACACCTTTATTAAGGCTCAAGGTGGCAAGATTGGGAAGTCGCTGTGTGAGGAGGATAAGCTCGACCTAGCCTTGGAACTGTTGAAGAAGGCAAAAGAAAAAGGGGTTAATGTATATCTCCCCGTTGACGCCATTAACGCTGATGCCTTCGACGCCAATGCCAACACCCAAACCACCAAAATTGACGAAACACCGGACGGCTGGATGGGTCTCGATATTGCCGACAAGTCTATCAAAATATTCAGCGATGTAATTGAGAACTCTAAAACCATTCTCTGGAACGGCCCAATGGGTGTATTTGAAATGGACAAGTTTGCCA
>DATKTT010000131.1:0-12569 GCA_035530955.1 Williamwhitmania sp.
GACTTTCACCGATCCAAGGAAGCCATAGAATTTGGCATTATTGCAGGAATTGGCGTTCCTGTGCTATCGGGAAAGGAGGTAATATGCATTATCGTTTTCTTTCTGAAGGAACGAAGAGATGAAGACGAACAGTTTATCCAACTTGCCTCCAACATTGCCTTACAGCTTGGACAGCTCTACCAACGGAAGAAAGCGGAGGAGTCGCTTATTGAAAGTGAGGCACGGCTGAGGTTATCGTTAGATGCTGCTCAACAGGGACTTTACGACTTGAATGTTCAAACAGGGGAGTGCATTGTTAACGACCAATATGCTCTCATGCTGGGTTACGATCCAACTACTTTTGTAGAAACTAATCACTTCTGGATTGAAAGGCTCCACCCTGAGGACAAACCCATTACCGAAAAAGCTTACCTCGACTATGTTAATGGAGTAACCGATGAGTATAAGGTAGAGTTTAGACAAAGAACAAAAGATGGAAGTTGGAAATGGATTATGTCGGTTGGGAAGGTAGCAGATTATGATTCTTCCGGTGCACCGCTTCGAATGCTAGGTACTCACACCGATATTACTATTCAAAAAGAGACGGAAAACGAAATTAAGATGCTCAACGAAACGCTGGAGCAACGGGTGATTGCACGAACAGCCCAGTTGGAGGCGGTAAACAATGAGCTGGAGGCGTTTTCCTACTCCGTTTCGCACGACCTGCGCGCACCCCTACGCCACATCAACGGTTTTGGCGATATGCTCGTGAAGAAGCATTCCGCAAGCCTCAATGCTGAAGCACAGCGTTACATAAATACTATAATGGGCTCGGCTCAGCAGATGGGAACCCTAATCGACGATCTCCTGCAGTTTTCCAGAACCGGGCGCGCAGAGCTAAAAAAAAGCACACAGGATTTAAACGCGCTGGTTAAGGAAGTGCTAAACTCCTTAAAACAGGAAACTATTAATCGGCAGATTGATTGGGTAATAAACCCATTACCTGATGCCTACTGCGATTTCAATCTCTTTCGTCAAGTTTGGACAAACCTCGTTGATAATGCGCTGAAATACACCCGAACTAGGAACGTCGCTAGAATAGAAATTGGTTGCAACTTCAACAACTCTGATCAGGTATTTTACGTAAAGGATAACGGCGTTGGCTTCGATATGAAGTATGCCCACAAGTTGTTTGGTGTATTCCAGCGACTCCATGCCGCAGCAGAGTTTGAGGGAACAGGTATTGGTCTTGCCAACGTCAAACGAATTATTACCCGCCACGGTGGCACAATATGGGCCGAGGCAGAGCTAGATAAGGGAGCGACCTTTTTCTTCACCATACCCAATAAACTGTAGCCATGCATTTGGAAGTTAAAACAATCTTGCTTGCTGAAGACAACCTGAACGACGTTGAGCTTACGCTTTCAGCCTTGGAAGACCTAAACATTGCCAACAAGGTGGTGGTGGTTCACGACGGCGTTGAGGCCTTGGAATACCTTAGGCGGGAAGGCAAATACAAGGAGCGATCTGAAGAAAATCCAGGAGTAGTCCTGCTCGATATTAAAATGCCCAGAATGGATGGTATTGAGGTATTAAAGACTATCAGGCAAGACCCAAACCTAAAAAAAATTCCGGTGGTAATGCTTACTTCATCGAGGGAAGAAAACGACTTAGTGAGAACTTACGAGATGGGGGTTAATGCCTACGTAGTTAAACCCGTTGATTTCAACCAGTTTGTAGATGCAGTGAAGCAGTTGGGAATTTTCTGGGCACTTGTAAACGAGGTGCCCCAATAAAGTTAATTTGCTGACTTTTTACTATCTTTCGTAAACGCGTAAAACAGATTTTACTGTCAAAGTCAGTTTAGCATTACGCCAAAAATCAACCAACATTTTTTCAAAATTATCAATGGATAGTGCAGCAATAATAAAATCAGAGATAAAAATTCTTCTACTAGAAGATTACCCGGCTGATGCAGAGTTGATTAGAGAACTGTTGATAAATGAAGGGTATGCGGGTAATTTTAAGTTGGTTTCCACCGAGGTAGCCTTTGTTGAGGAGTTAAAAAACAGCCACTACGATTTGATTCTCTCGGACTACAACCTCCCTGGCTTTAACGGCATGGAGGCACTGAGGCTTTCACAAACCTACCTTCCGGAGGTTCCGTTTATTTGTGTATCGGGATCAATTGGTGAGGACCGTGCTGTTGAGCTGCTAAAGAATAAAGCAACCGACTATGTGCTAAAAGACCAGCTCGAAAAGTTACCCTTGGCCGTAAGTAGGGCACTAAAGGAAGCACAGGAGCAGCTGGCACTTGAGGCAGCCCAAAAGGAGTTGCACCGGCTATCTCAAGCGGTTATGCAGAGCCCATCAGGCGTAATTATTTCTGACACTTACGGTAAAATTGAGTATGTCAATCCCCGCTTCACGGAAATATCAGGATATCCACCGGAAATGGTTATCGGAAAAACTGTCCGTATTCTTAAAAAAGAGTCCAACTCTCCGGAAAACTACAATCAAATATGGGAAACCATTAGGTCTGGGAAAATATGGAAAGGAGAATACTTCAGCAAGCGGAGAAATGGCGAGCGATATTGGGAGTATGTCGCCATCTCGCCCCTGCTCAATGAAGGAGGAGAAATAATCAGCTATACCATCAACACCGAAGATATTTCAGAACAAAAACGCCTTACGCAGGAACTTATTCAAGCCAAGGAAAAAGCAGAGGCTGGAGACAAACTCAAAACCGCCTTCATGCAAAATATTTCGCACGAGGTTCGCACACCACTAAATGGTATTCTAGGATTTGCCAGCCTCATTGCACAACCAAACATTTCGGAAGAGACTAAAAAGAGTTACCTTAACATACTAAACACCAGCAGCGATAGGCTTTTAAGCACCATTACCAACTACATGGATATTTCCTTAATCGCCACTGGAGGTCAAGAGTCACATAAAAAACCTTTTCTACTCGCGAATTTGCTTTCTGAACTCAACTACAAATTTCAACCCATAGCCGAAGCAAAAAAAATTATTCTAAATTTTCAGATACCCAAAGAGGTTGCCAACTTTTCCCTAAACTCCGATGAGGCACTGCTAAAGAAGTCGTTCGCTCACTTGCTCGACAACGCCATAAAATTCACTACTGAAGGTCAAATTGATTTTGGCTTTGAAATTGCCGATGACACAGTCAAGCTGTTTGTAAGCGACACTGGCGTAGGGATAGACAAAGAAAACCAAACAAGCGTTTTTAAATTTTTCATGCAGGAAAATACTTCAATCAACCGTGGGTATGAGGGTAGCGGCCTTGGACTTTCCATTGCAAAAGGTTTTATTCAGCTTCTTAGCGGAACCATATCCTTAGAATCGGAAATGGGCATCGGCAGCCGCTTTACCATTTCTATTCCATTAGAAACGTTGGAGTCATCAAACTCGATAGCTGATAAGAATCAAAATACCACTTTATCGCCCATGAGCATTCCCACCATTCTCATTGCCGAAGACGATGAGCTCAACTACATTTACACTAAAACGGTTTTGGAGGAAGCATCCTTTACCGTAATAAGGGCTGCAAATGGAAAAGAGGCCGTGGATATTTTCCTTACCCATCCTGAGGTAGTACTAGTGCTAATGGACATAAAAATGCCTGTTCAAGATGGTTATGAAGCAACTAAATATATTAAGCAGCAGAGTAAAAATATACCAGTTATTGCCCTTACGGCCTATGCCATGGTAGGTGACCGACAAAAAGCATTGGACGCAGGATGCGACGATTACCTTTCAAAACCAGTTATTGCTACCCAACTTCTCGATGTTGTTGCAAAACACATCATGCTAAGCACCTCAAACAACAAGTAACGTTGTAGATGTTTTAATGCTTAATTAATTCTAAATTTTTTCCTTTAGCTTATGATTGCTTAGTTGACAGCTAGTTTAAGCATCTCACCGAAATGCTAAATTGTTGCTTTAAAAGTAATTATAATTTAACCTTTGGGTAAAATTGAACGCACGAGAATAGCCTACCGTTGCCATCAGTTAGGTTGAAATCATCCTACTTGGTTAGTGATTGTTTCAATAGGTTTAGTTAGGCTAGGTGGTTAAAGAGCGGTTTGTTAAAAAATTTCGCTCTTTTTTATCCTCTCTTCAAAACCATTTTTTGCTAAAAGGCAAGAAAGAATAAACTACAATTTAAATCCAATAACCAAGATATCATCCACCTGATCGTTGTCGCCCTTCCAATCAATATGCGACTTCAATAACGTCTCATACTGTTGATTAATTGGCATTGGGCTAATTTCCGTTAGCAACCGCTTAAATGGTTTTGTCATGAACTTACGTCCTTCGTCGCCTCCAAATTGATCGGCGTAACCATCGGAGAAAATAAATAGTGAATCACCCGGCAGATAATCAACCACTTGACAGGTGAAAGGCTCATTGTCGGTGAGGTGAATACCAATGGGCATCTTGTCGGCTTTATATTCAAAAAGTTCACCGTTTCGAACCAAGTAAAGTGGGTTGTAGGCGCCCGCAAACTCCACCTTCCGTGTTGCAGGGTCAATAATGCAGAGGGAGATATCCATTCCGTCCTTTTGCTCATCCTTCTTACCGGTTTGCGACAAGGTCCGCTTAACGCTTTCTCTAAGATGGTCGAGCACCAAGTTGGCCGAAACCACTGCATCCTTCATCACAATCTCATCGAGGAACGATACGCCCAACATGCTCATAAAAGCACCTGGAACACCATGACCGGTGCAGTCGGCGGCAACGACAATTGTTTTGCCATCGCGTGCAGTAATCCAGTAAAAATCACCACTCACTATGTCGCGAGGAAGGAAAAGCACGAAGCTGTCTGGAAGTAATCGGCTGAAGCGATCCAGCGGAGGTAGTACTGAAGTTTGGATTCTGCTGGCATAGCGAATAGAATCAGTAATCTCCTGCTTTTGGTGTGAAATAAGTACATTTTTTTCGTTCAGGAGCTTGTTGGCCGATTTAATCTTACGGTACAGCTTGAAGAGTAAAACTATAAAAACTAAAATCAGCAAAAATCCAACAACAAAGGTGAAAATCATTAGCCGTTGCTTCTGAATAACGCTGTTTTGGAGAGCCGTTTCAGTATTAAGCTGCTTAATGGCTTGCTCCTTCTTTTCGGTCTCGTACCGGGTTTGTAGTTCAGAGATATCCTTCTGGCTCTTCTCTGAGAAGATGGAATCCTTAACAGCAATAAATAGTTTAAGGTAATCCAGCGACTCCTTGGGTTGGTTCAACTTTTCGTAAACTAACGACAAGCGATGGTAAATATAGCGTTTAAGCTCCCGCATGCCATTTTGCTTTGCCAGCCGCAAGCACTGCCGGTAGCTGTCGATAGCCTGCTCATAATCTCCTCTTCGGTAACTCACCTCAGCAAGCCCATAATCGGCCAAGGCCATTTGATAGGTTAATCCCAACTTTTGGGCAGTTTTTAGAACACGAATATTGAAATCGACTGAACGACTATACTGCCGCTCATAGCTGGCAATCTTAGCAAGGTTGATATAAACTATTAGTGAATTAGGAGTATCGTCAATAGTTTGGTAAGCTTGCAGCGCTTGATCGTAGGCCTCCTTGCCCTTGAGAAAGGCATGCTCAATCTCCTTTTCTGAAACATATTGAATAGAATCCTCCCAGTTTTCACCATATCGAATAGTAAATTCCAAGGATGCCAACCGGGTGTAGACGTTCCCAATATTTACCATGCAGTTAGCAATGGACTGCTTCTCGTCGTTCTCCTTAAAAATGTTCAGGGCACTTTGATAGTACTCCAGCGCTTTATTGAAGTTTTGCCGGTTGGACTCCACCGACAGCTCGCTCTGCACCATATTCTCGTAAACGGTCCCAATATGAAAGAGGCAGTTAGCCATGAGCACCCGTTCCCCTATCTTTTCAAAATAGGTAGAGGCATCCTGAAAAGGCTTAATGGCAGCCTGGTAATTTCCTTGCCTTACCTCACACCGTCCAACATTGAACAAGGCAAATGCAACGCCGTAGGTATCGTGCTGTTTCTCACCAATCTTAAGGCACTGGCTATAATAAGTAAGCGAGCTATCGAATTTTCCTAGCTCGTAGTACACCTCCCCAAGGTTATCGGCCGTACGAGCCAACTTACGCAAGTCGGGCTGTTTCTCACGCAAACGGTAGGCATTCTGAAGCAATAGGGAGGCACTATCGAGGCTACCGCGAGCTAAGCAATAACGACCAAGCTCATGATAGGCATAGGCAATAAACTCCTCATCGTTTTTATTTTTCGCCTTAACAAGAACCTCATTGGCAAATTTCTCTGCCTTCGGAATGTTATTCTGCAAGTAGTAGTTTTGGCCAATATTGATAAGGATATTCATCTCCCCCTTAAAGTAACCAACCTTCTGTGAAAGTTCCAACCCATGCTGAAAATTTCGTTCAGCCTCATCGTAGTTGTCCCTGAAGCTATAAACCATACCCAAGTTGTCGAGGGCGTCCACCTCAGCCTCACTTACCTTGAACTGCTTTGCCAAGCTCAGTGCCTCCTTGGCATAAGCCTCGGCATCCTTTCTGTCGAGGATTTCAGGAGTAAGTTCATTGAGAACGGCTAACCGCTCCTTGTCCTTAGCAGTCTTTAGCAGATTCACTAGGCTGTCGATACGAGCTTCTTGGGCGTTCAAGCTGCCAAAACTACCAACAGAAAAGATAAATAGAAGAATACGAATCAAGGTAGGGCGCATGATTGTGGTTTTTGCTTCAAAGCAAATTTAACAATTACACCATAATAAAAGCATATACGACCCAATTGTTTGCATTTTTTTGGTCTACACCCTCTCTTTGGTGGCGAACAAAAAGGAGGTAGCGCTGTTTTAAAATCCCAGAACATAAGGAACCCGAATGATTTTAGTATACCTAATATTTCCCTACCTTTGCTACAAATTATGATAAACGAGCGTAAATTTGAGTGCTAAAGAGCGTGCGATTGGTCCATATTTCACTCCATTAGGATTTTGCAATAGGTAAATGTATATTCTATTTTTGGATAGTAATCTCAAAAAACAGATATCATAAATCAATACAAGTCTCATGAAAATTGCTGCTTACCTAGCGTTGGGATTAATAATGTTTGGAAGTTGGAGTGGCTGCACTACCAACAAAAAGCAAAGTACAAAAAAAACTGTGGCCGTAAGTATACTTCCCCAGAAGTATTTTGTCGACCAAATTGCTGGCAACCACTACAATGTATTGGTGATGGTTCCGCAAGGTTCTAGCCCCGAAACCTATGAGCCAACTGCCTTCCAACTTACCGAGCTTTCACATGCGATGGTCTACTTCAGGTTGGGAAACCTCGACTTTGAAAATACAATGCTTCGTGGTATTGCCGACAACTTCCCAAACCTAAAAGTAGTTGACTGCTCCAACGGTATTGACCTTATTCGTGGGGATGAGTTTGAAGGTTCTGACGACAATCACCACCAAGGTGTTGACCCGCACATTTGGATCTCCCCAAAAACTGTAAAGGTGATAGCTCAAACCATGGTTATGGCGCTTATGGAGGCCGACCCAGATTACGCTGACTCTCTCAAGGCTGGCTACGCCAAGTTTGTATCCACCATCGATAGCCTCGATAAAATGATGACAAACGCAGTAGCGCAGCACCACATTAAGGCCGTTATGGATTTTCATCCGGTGCTTTCATACCTTGCGCGTGATTATGGCTTTAGCCAAATTGCCATTGAATCGGAGGGAAAAGAGCCCTCACCAAAGCAGATGAAATCCAATATTGATATTGCCAAGGCCAACGGAATAAAATCCATTTTTGTTCAGCAGGAGTTTGATACCGAAAGGGCCACCATTATTGCCAACGAAGTTGGTGCATCGGTAGTTAAGTTAAACCCACTCGGTTACAACTGGGACAAAAACATCCGCAACATAATTGGCCAATTTGAACAAGTTAATAACGTTGAGCAGCATGCCAGATAAGCTAATTGAGGTCAAGAATGTTACGGCCGGATATGGCGATACCATTATCCTGCGCAACATCAACCTTGAAATAAAACCAAACGATTTTCTTGGCATTATTGGGCCAAACGGTGGAGGTAAAACCACGCTGCTTAAGCTGCTACTTGGACAAATCACGCCATTTTCAGGGAAAGTTATCAATAATCTGCATGCAGATGTAAGTCGCGGAACGATAGGTTATCTACCACAGGTTCACAGCATTGACAAGACATTCCCCATCACCGTCCAGGAGGTTGTGCTATCTGGATTAATGGGACAAAAGGGAATGAGTAACAGGTTTACCACCGAAGAAAAGCAAAAGGCGGAAAACCTGCTGCATAATACCAACACCTACGGCTACCGGCACAAAACCATCGACGAGCTTTCGGGAGGGCAGCTACAGCGAATTTTTCTTTGCCGTGCGCTCATCTCCGACCCGCAGCTTCTTATTCTCGATGAGCCCAACACCTTTGTGGATAGCCAGTTTGAGAATGAGCTATATTCAATCCTCCGGGAGATGAACAAAAGGATGGCTATCGTAATGGTCTCGCACGATTTGGGAACCATTACCTCGTATGTAAAGACCATTGCCTGCGTAAATCGGAACTTGAATTACCACAATTCAAACATCATATCGGAAGAGCAGCTGGCCGTGTATGAATGCCCCATTCAACTTATCAGCCACGGTCCGGTTCCACATACCGTGCTTAAAACTCACAACCACAAATGAGCCAACTGTTTCAAGACATAATCGCCTATCCCTTTCTATACCGAGCGTTTATTGCTGGTTTGTTGCTATCAGTAGCTGCTGGAATTGTGGGAACCTACATTGTTGCCCGGAGGCTAGTCTTTCTCACAGGTGGAATTACCCATGCATCGTTTGGTGGTATTGGAATGGCATACTTTGCAGGCATCAACCCTATTTGGGGCGCTTTCGTATTCAGCATTTTTTCAGCACTGGGCATAGACCTAGCCACCACCAGAGGAAAGCTGCGCGAAGATTCCGCCATAGGCATGCTCTGGTCGTTTGGAATGGCCGTAGGGATAATATTTATTGCGCTAACACCTGGCTACGCTCCCAACCTGATGGGATTTCTTTTCGGCAGCATTGTTACCGTAACCACGGTAGACCTTGTTGTTATTGTTGCCGTGAACCTTTTGGTGCTGTTCTCTTTTGGCTTCTTCTTCCGATGGATACTTTACAGTGCCTTCGATGCCGAGTTTGCCAAAACACAAAACATACCGGTTAGGCTCGTTAACACCCTAATGCTAGTAATGGTTTCCATTACAATTGTGGCTGGGATTAGAATGGTTGGCATAATCCTGTTGCTTTCCATTTTGACCTTGCCCTCCAGCACGGCCAACCTTTTTACCCGTCGATTCAATACCATTGCCATTATCGCCATTGCCATAAACATGGTATCCATTGGTTCAGGGCTTATTTTTGCTTTTGAATTGAACATTCCAAGTGGGGCAGCCGTTGTATTTGTGCAAGTTATAACATTTGCCATGGCGAAGTTATTTGTAACCTTGCAGATGAAGCTAAGCGTAAAGCGAAACATGAGTAAGAACCAACTTTCAGAATAAAATATTCAACAAAATAATAACCAAACAACAGAGTCGATGAACTACGATTTATTAGTTATAGGTGGCGGACCCGGCGGGTACGTTGCAGCCATAAGAGCAAGTCAACTTGGACTAAAGGTGGGCGTCGTTGAAAAGGAGAACGTTGGAGGTATCTGCCTAAACTGGGGCTGTATTCCCACCAAAGCACTGCTAAAAAGCGCCAATGTGTTTGAGTATGCATTGCATGCAGCAGACTATGGAGTGAAAATTGAAGGTGAAGCAAAACCCGATTTCTCAAAGATGGTTGAGCGTAGCCGTGAGGTGGCCAACGGCATGAGCAAGGGCGTTCAGTTTCTGTTCAAAAAGAACAAGATTGAAACCATTTCCGGCTTTGGCAAGCTGACCGACAACCATACGGTGGAAGTTACTGCTGCAGATGGAACCAAAAGCAGCCATACTGCCAAGCATATTATTCTTGCCACCGGTGCCCGCTCACGCGAGCTGCCCAACCTTCCTCAGGATGGCGTTAAGGTTATTGGCTACCGTCAGGCGCTTACCCTGCCAAAACAGCCAAAATCCATGGTGGTGGTTGGCTCCGGAGCCATTGGAAGTGAATTTGCCTACTTCTACAACGCCATAGGCACCAAGGTAACGCTGGTGGAGTTTCTCCCCAACGTTGTGCCGCTCGAGGACGAGGAGGTTTCTAAAACGCTTGAACGCTCATTCAAAAAGGCCGGAATTAACGTAATGACCAACGCCTCGGTGGAGTCGGTGGATACAACCGGCAAAACCTGCAAGGTGAAGATCCAAACCAAGAAGGGTGTTGTAGAGGAGGAAGCAGAAATTGTGCTTTCGGCCGTGGGTATTACCTCCAATCTCGAGGGCATTGGGTTAGAAGCACTAGGTATTGTAATGGAAAAGGGAAAGGTTAAGGTTGATGAATTCTACCGCACCAACGTTGAGGGCGTTTACGCCATCGGCGACATTATTCCCGGACCTGCATTGGCCCACGTTGCATCTGCTGAAGGTATTACCTGCGTTGAGAAGATTGCCGGACAAACACCACATCCCATCAACTACGGAAACATTCCAGGTTGCACCTATACCACCCCAGAGGTGGCCTCGGTTGGCATGACCGAAAAGGCTGCCGTTGAAGCGGGTTACGAAATTAAGGTGGGCAAGTTCCCTTTCACTGCATCAGGAAAGGCTAGCGCTGCCGGAGCAAAGGATGGCTTTGTTAAGCTCATTTTCGATGCTAAGTATGGTGAACTACTCGGCGCGCATATGATTGGTGCCAACGTAACCGAAATGATTGCAGAGCTAGTTGTTGCCCGTAATCTTGAAACCACTGGACACGAGATCATTAAGAGTATTCATCCTCACCCAACCATGAGCGAAGCCATTATGGAGGCAGCCGCTGCGGCATACGGTGAGGTTATTCACATGTAATAGCAAAGGAAGGCTATATGGAATAGAGAGCCGTGACGGTATGCTGCGGCTCTTCTTTTGCTCTTGGGTCAGCACAAAAACGCCACAAGTTCAGGCAGCATCAATGCTGTTTTCCATAAGTTACTCCTGAAAATGATGGGTGCCCTCCCACTTATAGAGGTTATGCTCTAGCCCCTCATCCGAACTAATTTCAACTATTGCAAGAACTTTAAGCTGAACCTTTCGACTAAACCGACGACCTGCTACATAAAGGTGGACGGTGAAGGGTGCATCAACCTCAATTTCATCTCTAAATACCATCACGTCAAAGGGATTACCTTACGGGTGTTCAATTGTCAGCATGACACTATCCTATCCGATTCCAAAATCCGCCTTAAACGCACACCGCCGGCAACAGCTATCCGAAAACGATTGCTTAATTATTAATGTTATTTTACTAACATTAAATACCGCCTCACACATTTTATGGTTACTTTTGCAGTGCAAGTATTGCTAAGGCATTGCAGATGACTGGCTCCAAAAAAAAAGAATGGCTCGCGTGGCTTTTCTGACATAGGCCCTCCGGAAAATATTGTAAGGGGTACCATCTTACACCTCGCCACCTAAATCACGCGCACTGGTTAATTGCTTCTTTATGTCGGCTAAAGTGTAGCACTCCAGGCATTAACCTACATACATGTTAGTCTACAAAGAACATTTGTGCACTGCTCCTGTAGCGTTTGTGAAAACGCCCTTAGCATGATTTAAAAAATACAATTAGCGTATGCCTCTTAAAACCTTCAATTTTAAAACGCATACAACCATTTTGGTCGCTAGTAGGAAATAAAAATTTGAAACTTTTTTTGTCCCGAAAACGATTTAATTAACAGTTTTAACCACTTTTGGCAAACAAATAGTAAGGGGGAATGTTACCCCAAATGTATTTCTCAAAAAAATCGAATTATGGAAAAATTAACGAAAGCGCTACAAGGCTATGGAATCACCAATGTAAAGGAGATTTACTATAATCCTAGCTACGAAATGCTATTCGAGCACGAAACTGACCCAAAACTTGAGGGTTTTGAAAAGGGAATACTAACCAAGCTGGGCGCAATTAATGTTGATACTGGTAGGTTTACTGGCCGAAGCCCCAAAGACAAGTTCATTGTAAAGGAGTCCTCCTCCGAAGCCAATGTTTGGTGGGCTCAGCCTGGGAAGAAGAGTTCCGACAACAAGCCCCTCTCCGAGGAAAACTGGAAGAAGTTAAAGGCGCTTTCGGCAAAGCAGCTATCCAGCAAAAAACTCTACGTTGTTGACTGCTATTCAGGTGCCAACCCCGACACCCGCCTTAAGGTTCGTTTTGTACTCGAGGTTGCATGGCAAGCGCATTTCATTAAAAACATGTTCATTCGTCCTACCGAAGAGGAACTCAAAGATTTTGAACCAGATTTTGTTTCGCTTAACGCCTCCAAAGTTACCAATCCAGACTGGAAGGAGATGGGCATGAACTCGGAGGTGTTTGTGGTTTTCAACCTTGGCGAAAAAATGTCGGTTATTGGTGGCAGCTGGTATGGTGGCGAAAACAAGAAGGGTATCTTCTC